>CBDUSC010000082.1:0-7269 GCA_965369735.1 uncultured bacterium | reverse complement strand
CCATTCGCGTTCCCACTCGCGATCATCCAGTGATTCGAATCGGTGCGCAGGCAGGTCCCCGGTTTTCAGAAATTCGCGCAGATGATTACAGATCGCCTCCTGCGTCGCATGTTCATCAAACAGTGCGACCAGTCTCACGTCATTCCAAAGGGGCGTCTCACCGGGTGCGGGTTCCAGCAAGGGCTGGTCTGCGGCGTCATGCAGGGTCACAGCCAGCGCGCCAATGGTAAACAAGGCGGTTTCAAGGGGTTGTGGATCCCGATTGCCGATGTCGACTATCAATTGCAGCCACGGCATGGTCCGGTACCCGGTGCGCTACAAACCCAATCGTTTTTCGAGATAGTGGATGTCGGTGCCGCCGGTTCTGAATGCCGCGTGATTCAGTATTTCGGCGTGCAACGGAATATTGGTCTTGATACCTTCGATAACGATTTCGCTCAACGCGCTTCTCATGCGCTGGATCGCGTCGTGACGGCGAATACCAAAGGAAATGATCTTGCCGATCATCGAATCGTAATACGGTGGTACCGTATAGCCGCTGTATATATGGCTATCGACGCGTATGCCTGGACCGCCCGGCGGGTGCCAGAGCTTTATCGGGCCCGGTGACGGAGTGAAGTCTTTTGGGTCCTCGGCATTGATCCGGCACTCGATCGAATGGCCTTTTATCTCTATATCGCTTTGTTTGTAGCGCAATGGATTGCCGGCTGCAATTTCGAATTGCTGTCTCACAATATCGACACCGGTGACAAACTCAGTCACCGGGTGCTCCACCTGCAGGCGGGTATTCATTTCAATAAAATAAAATTCGTTGTCCTGGTACAGGAACTCGAAGGTACCGGCACCGCGATAATTTATGTCCTTGCACGCCTGTACACACCGCTCACCCATTGTCTGGCGCTGTTCATC
Source organism: uncultured bacterium (assembly GCA_965369735.1). Taxonomy (GTDB): domain Bacteria; phylum Pseudomonadota; class Gammaproteobacteria; order Steroidobacterales; family CBDUSC01; genus CBDUSC01. The sequence continues at coordinate 6,360 of CBDUSC010000082.1, read as the reverse complement.
GCTGATGCCCGGCGCCGGTGCTTCCTCAATTACCTTTTGATGACGACGCTGCATCGAGCAATCCCGTTCGCCCAGGTGAATCGCATTGCCGTGATTATCGGCCAGTACCTGGAACTCGATATGCCTGGGTGTCTCCAGAAACTTCTCCATGTACACCATATCGTTGGCAAACGCCGCTGCAGCTTCTGATCGGGTCAGGGCAATTGCGTGTATCAGCGATGCTTCGGTATGCACCACACGCATACCACGACCGCCGCCACCGCCAGCTGCCTTGATGATGATCGGGTATCCGATCTCTCTGCCCAGGCGAAGATTTTCGTCATTGTCATCACCAAGCGGGCCATCGGACCCGGGGACACAGGGAACACCGGCTGCTTTCATCGTCTTGATAGCCGAGATCTTGTCGCCCATCAGGCGGATCGTTTCGCTGCGCGGCCCGATAAAGATAAATCCGCTGTTTTCGACGCGCTCGGCAAAATCCGCGTTTTCCGACAGAAAACCGTAACCGGGGTGTATCGCAACAGAATCGGTCACCTCAGCCGCACTGATAATGGCAGGCATATTCAGATAGCTGTCCGCAGACTGTGGGGGCCCCACACAGACCGATTCATCCGCCAGTAATACGTGTTTTTGGCTGGCATCGACCGTGGAGTGCACGGCAACGGTTTTTATTCCCAGCTCGCGACAGGCGCGCAGTATGCGCAAAGCGATTTCACCTCGATTGGCTATTACAACTTTCTCGAGCATCACCCGGTTCACTCAATAATGAATAACGGTTGCCCAAACTCGATGGGCTCCCCGTTTTCAACAAGAATGGCTGTCACTTTTCCAGCCAATTCGGATTCGATCTGGTTCATCATTTTCATGGCTTCGATGATGCACAGAGTGTCACCCGCCTGTACCTGGGAACCGATTTCAACAAAAGATTTTGCCCCCGGTGCAGGTGCCCCGTAAAAAGTACCGACCATGGGTGCAGTAACCGTATGACCGGTGGGTCCCTCGGCCGCGGGTTCCTCGGCCGCGGGTTCTGCAGCCGCTGGTGCCGCGGCCGGCATGGCAACCGGTGCTACGGCAGCCACTGGCGCAACGCCGCCTTGTGGGTAACGGCTGATACGTACCGCATCTTCGCCTTCTCTGATTTCGATCTCGGCAATGCCCGATTCCTCGAGCAGTTCAATCAGCTTTTTAACTTTGCGTATATCCATCAGACTGTTACCTGTTTTTATTTGTTGTCCGGGTTGTGCAAATATTTTGTGGCCGCTTGCATGGCCAGCTCGTAACTCAGTGCACCGAACCCCGATACAGATCCAAGTGCGATGTCCGAAAAATACGAGTAGTGCCTGAATTCTTCCCTGGCCGCTGTGTTACTCAAATGAATTTCAATAAACGGAATACTCACAGCCAGCAGTGCATCTCGTAATACAACACTGGTGTGTGTAAACCCCGCGGGGTTGAACAAGATGAATGAAGCGCCATCTGTCGCAGCTTGCTGAATTCGATCGACCAGCTCGTGCTCGGCGTTGCTTTGGTAGCAGCTGAGCTCATGACCGGCTGTTTTGGCGCTATCGGCAAGGCGCCGTTCGATATCTGCCAGTGTTTGCTGCCCATAAACATCCGGCTCGCGTTCACCAAGCAAATTGAGGTTGGGCCCGTTTAGCAGCAGCAGCTGCGCCATTAGAATTATTCTTGTTACCCGAAGATAGCAACAAGTTTATATCTTATCGGCCCATTTTGCCCGATTTTTTATGGAGATCGTTTCGGCGGGGTGGGTCAGTTGGTGGCCAGACGCAACTCATCCAGGGCCTCAAGCCGGCGGTCGATCTCATTACGTCCATCGTCAGGGCTTATGTCCCCGGCCTCGACACGCCAGAGCACATCAAGAACAATCTCCGCCTGCTCCGGGTGCAATTCCCCGATATGAATCGTGATGATATGACCTGAGCTGTCGCTGACGGCGGTAGCCGGGAGTACGATCAGATCCAGGCCAAATGCCTCGGCAACATCCATCGCGTCCTGATCGCCAACCAGAACGGGGTAGTCGATTTGCATTTCATCCGAGTATTCTGCAACGGCCTCGGCGATATCCAGCGCAACCCCTACTACCTGGAGATTTCGTTCACTGTTGCGCGCCGAGAGTTTTTTTAGCAAAGGAATTTCTCGTCGACACGGGGCGCACCACGTGGCCCAGAAATTGATAATCAGCGGCTTGCCTTCCCACTCCTCGCTGGATACCAGGACGCCCCATGGGTCATTGAGACTAAAAGAGGGTCGTCGCTTGATCTGCGGGTCTACTGAAACAGTACCGGCAGGCCGCAGCTCCTCGGTCCGCTCCGAATCAAAATAGCCAGAAAATAAGCCAGAAAAATAGCCATAGGCCGCAAAACCGCCAACAGCCGCAGCAAACAACATGACTGTGATCGACAATGTGTTCAGTCTATTCATTGCCTGAATGACACCGCTTTTTCGATGTGGGCAGCAAACTCAACCGGTCTGACAAATCCAACAATCCGGAATCCTTGCAGTTCATCACCCTTGCTGTCAAAAAATATGATCGAGGGCGGACCGAATATGCCAAATTTTTTCAACAATGCCTGGTCTACATCGTCATTGGCAGTGACATCAGCCTGTAAAAGAACAGTATTCGTCAAAGCAGCCTGAACTGCAGGATCCGGAAAGCTGTATTTTTCCATTTCCTTGCAGGACACACACCAATCCGCATAAAAGTCGAGCAACGCGGTTTTGTTTTGTGATGACGCTTTTGTGAGCTCTGCATCCAGGTCCGCTACCGATTTGATACCTATGAATTCAACCTCCTGGACAGAGGATTCGCCGGTCAGGCTACTACCGTGAAGCGGCCGCAGCGGGTCGTCACCCCCGGTTGCTGCGCCGACCAGCATCAGCACTCCATATGCCAGGGCCAGCAGACCAATGGCCTTGACGATATACCGCAGACCCGTGCTTCCATCGGGTACCGGCTCCAGCGCCCCGAGATAAACGCCCGTAACAAAGGCAAGACCGGCCCACATAAACAGGATGACAGAGCCCGGCAGGATGCGGTCCAGCATCCAGACCGAAACGCCCAGAAGCATCACGCCAAAAAGACCCTTTACCTTGTCCATCCAGGGGCCCGCCTTTGGCAGCAGGCGACCGGCCGATGTGCCAATAATCAGCAAGGGCGTACCCATGCCCATGCTGAGCGCGAACAAGGCGGCGCTGCCGCGGATCACATCCCCCGACTGGCCGATGACTGCCAGCGCTGCAACCAGTGGCGGCGCCACACAGGCGGTAACCACAAGAGCAGACAGCGCACCCATGATTGCAGTGCCAACAAAGGTGCCGGTTTTTTGTTTGTTGCTGGCGTCGGCCAGCCGGCTTTGCAGAGCCGATGGCATTTGCAGCTCAAACAGACCGAACATCGATAAAGCCAGAACGACGAACAACAGGCTGAAACTAATTATGAGCCAGGGTTGCTGGAAAAATGATTGTGCCTGGCTGCCAACTGCAGCAAATGCCGCGCCGGCTACCGTGTAGGTCAGGGCCATGCCAAGCACATAAGTGAGCGACAGGCTGAATGCCCGGCCCGTGCTGACGTTTTCACCCTGACCGGCGATGATGCCGGACAGTATCGGTATCATTGGCAACACGCATGGAGTGAACGCCAGCAACAGGCCAAATCCAAAAAAGGTCGCCATCACAGCCAGCAGGCCGGCATTTGTGATCAGCGCTGACAAGCGATCCTGTTCGGACACAGGCGCAGATTCAAAATCACGTGGTTTGTCATCGGCGCTGGCCGCCGGTAACGAAACAGTCACTGAACGCAGCGTCGGCGGATAACAGATTCCGTCTTCGGCGCAGCCCTGGAACGCGACCTCGAGATCAAATTGACCTGCCTGCGGTCCTGTACGTGAAATAGGGATCAACACATCGACCTGGCGATAGAAAACTTCGGACTCGCCAAAATACTCATCGGTCTTGATCTGACTCTCCGGGAAACGTGGCACTCCCAGCTGGGCCGTGTCGCTATTCGTACTGAATGCGAACTTGTCCTTGTACATGTAATAGCCGTCCGCTATTACCCAGGTCGCGCGCAAGGTATACGCGTCTTCCATCATCGCCCGAAATACAAATGCGTCGTCTACCGGCAGGAATTGCTGATCGTGACCGCCGGTTGCGCCCATCGCAGCATCACGATTCAGTTCCTGCAACAGGCCTGGTGACCGGTCGGCTGCTTTTTCCAGCAGTGCGACTGTGGCCTGCCAGGTCTGTGGCGGATAGCACAAACCTATGTCGGCGCAGCCCTGCAGTTTTAGATTGATGCTCAGTTTTTCTGGCGCGCCGGCGAAAGCTGTGTAGGGAATAATGATGCGGTAATCACCGCGATAGATTTCCTGTTCGCCAAAAAATTCATCGGAATGAATTTCACCCTTCGGAAATATGGGTTGACCCAGTACAACTTCAGAGTGGAGGCTTTCAAAACCGTATTTTTCCCGATACAGGTAGTAACCATCCTCGATGTGCCAGTCGAGGATGATGTCGCCTGCATCGGCGCTGATCTCATAGGTATATGCCTTTTCAGGGTGCAGGACGTCCTGTGCCTGCGCCAGGGCCGGCAGCATCGTGATGAGCGCAACAAACAAGGTTCTGAACATCGTGGTCAATCCATCCATGAATGCATCGTGTTCCTATCCAATCAGACCGTCTGACAGGCTCCGAAATTACACCGCTACTCTGCTGATCCAGTCGAGGTAGGCCTCGGATCCCCCGTCAATCGTCAACGCGATGACTTCGGGTACATCATATGCGTGATTGGCCTGGATGAATTCGCTCAGCGACTCCAACCGGTCCCGGCGGGTTTTGATGATCAGCAATGATTCCTGCTCATTCTTCACCTCGCCCTGCCACCAATAGGTTGATATCAGGCCATCCAGTCGGTTGACGCAGGCCGCCAGCCGTTTTTCCACAATCGCATTGGCCAGCTCGGACGCGCAGCCTGCGTCGGGGCAGGTACAGAAGACCACTATATTTGACATAATCTGGCCATAACACAGCTGTTCAAACGGCGAGCCAGCCTACCCCAAGCCCTGCCGGAAGTCATATATAAAAGGCGCTTCGGCCACTTGAATTCTCAATTTTCGCCGCTATTATTAGCACTCGCTCAAGGTGAGTGCTAATTGTTTGGCGCTACCTTTGCTTTGAACAACCCTGGATTCGGACAAGGCGTCCGGTTTCTGAATACTTGTAAAGGAGAAAAACCCATGAAGATACGACCGCTTCATGATCGCGTGATTATCAAGCGCATGGAGGAGGAAACTACTTCTCCCGGCGGCATCGTTATTCCTGATTCCGCTGCTGAAAAGCCCATCAAAGGTGAAGTAATCGCCGTGGGTAATGGAAAAATTCTGGACAGCGGCGAAGTACGCGCGCTGGATTTGAAAGTGGGTGACAAGGTGCTTTTTGGAAAATACAGCGGTACCGAAGTCAAAATGGATGGCGATGAGTTACTGGTCATGCGTGAAGAAGACGTCATGGCGGTACTCGAAGGCTGACAGTGCCTGTCGCAACACAACAGAACAGTTTTAAGAGGATTTAAGAATGGCTGCTAAAGAAGTCAAATTCGGTGATGATGCCCGCCAGCGTATGTTTGCGGGTGTCAACGTCCTGGCCAATGCCGTCAAGGTGACGCTTGGTCCAAAGGGACGCAATGCAGTGCTTGAGAAGAGTTTTGGTGCCCCGACCGTAACAAAAGACGGCGTATCGGTTGCCAAGGAAATCGAGCTCAAGGACAAATTTGAAAACATGGGCGCGCAAATGCTCAAGGAAGTCGCATCACAGACCTCCGATGAGGCCGGTGACGGTACAACGACTGCGACGGTCCTGGCACAGGCTGTGCTGCGCGAAGGTCTGAAAGCCGTCGCCGCCGGTTTGAACCCGATGGATCTCAAACGCGGTGTCGACAAGGCAACTACCGCTATCGTGGTAGAACTCGAAAAGCTTTCCAAGCCTTGTGAAGACGACAAGGCGATTGCCCAGGTTGGCACGATCTCGGCCAACTCTGACCAGAGTGTGGGCGACATCATTGCTGAAGCCATGCAGAAGGTTGGTAAAGAAGGCGTGATAACCGTCGAGGAAGGTTCTGCTCTGGATAACGAACTCGATGTCGTCGAAGGCATGCAGTTTGACCGTGGCTATTTGTCACCCTACTTTATTAATGAGCAGCAGAGCCAGAGCGCCGAGCTTGAGAATCCCTACATCTTGTTGCACGACAAAAAGATCTCGAATATCCGCGATCTGTTGCCGCTGCTCGAGGGTGTTGCCAAGTCGGGTCGCCCGCTGCTGATCGTTTGTGAAGATGTGGAAGGC
>CBDUSC010000081.1:0-7274 GCA_965369735.1 uncultured bacterium | reverse complement strand
TTTTCCCTGCCCGCTTCCGTGACCCAGTCGGTGGTCCAGGGCGGCGACAATACGCGCCGAACATGAACCGGGTCAAAGCCATTTTTCCTGAGTGCCGTGATGACGCTGGCTTCGATGACCTCGGTTGCCGGGCAACCCGAATAGGTCGGCGACAAACCTATAGTCACACCGCCGTTTTCGGCTGCAACCGATCGGACGATCCCAAGATCGACAATGCTGAGTACCGGGATCTCAGGGTCCAGAACGCCGTTGAGCACGCTCCAGGCCCGGGTCTCGACATCATCCCGTGCGGTATGGGTCATCATCATGATTTACCAGCTTGCGCCCGGGTAGGCGCGCTGCAAAAACTGCATTTCGGCCAGCAAAAAGCCAAGGTGTTCGCCGTGTACACCCTGTTTGCCACCGCTGTGCATCCAACCGTCATCGGGTTTGCTCAATGTCGCATCGGCCAGTAACCGGGTGATCTGCGTGTTCCATTCGCTGTGCAAAGCATCCGGATCCGGCCCACCCCAATGATCCTGCATGGCTGTATCGACCTCGTCCGCTGCGAACAACTCACCGGTGTAACACCACAGGCGGTCAATCGATGCCTGCACCCGGTTGTGACTTTCATCCGTGCCATCGCCAAGCCGCATGAGCCAATGTGTGACATGACGCAGGTGATACTGCGATTCCTTCAGGGCACGCGCCGCGATTTCCGCCAGCCTTTCGCTGGTGCATGTACACAACGCCCGGAGTTGCAGCGTTAGAAATGTTTCAAACAATACCTGTCTTGCAATGCCATCGCCAAAATCCCCGTTTGGCTGTTCCAGTAGCAGCAGGTTGTGGTAATCCCAGCCGTCCCGCAGAAAGGCAAACTCGTCCTCACTGCGCTGGCTTCCATCGAGTTCACCGGCCAGGGTATACAGCATGCGAGCCTGGCCGATGTAGTCCAGCGCAAAATTGGCCGTTGCCATCTCTTCTTCGAGCTCGGGGCCGTGCCCGACACACTCGCCAAGACGCTGGCTGAGCACCATGGCGTTATCCGCCATGCGTATGACGTATTCAAAAAGTATTGTGTCCTTGTCCATACTCAATCTGACCTACATGTTGCCCACGTCATCAGGGATTTCATAAAACGTCGGGTGTCGGTAAATCTTGTCGGTAGCCGGTTCAAACAACTCACCGGCATCGGCCGGATCCGACGCAACAATCGCATTCGACGCCACAACCCAGATGCTGACGCCCTCGTTGCGGCGCGTATACAGATCGCGCGCATGATCCAGCGCCATGGTGTCATCGGCAGCGTGGACGCTGCCAACATGGCGATGGCTCAAACCGCTTTTTGAGCGGATAAAGACTTCGTACAATGTCCAGTTGTTATTCACAATCACAACCCTCAGGCGGCCTGCGCCTTCGATTTTTGTTTTTCCGCATACGCTCTTGCAGCATCGCGCACCCATGCGCCTTCGTCGTGTGCGCGATTGCGTGTTTCCATACGCTGGCGATTGCAGGGACCATCACCGCCGACGACCCGCTTGAATTCTGCCCAGTCGATTTCACCAAACTGGTAGTGACCGGTTTCCTTATCAAGTACGAGATCGTCATCGGGGACTTTGAGCCCCAGGAACTCCGCCTGCGGCACCGTAGTGTCTACAAACTTTTGCCGCAGCTCGTCATTGCTGACCCGCTTGATTTTCCACGCCATGGATTGAGCGGAGTGTTTTGAATCCGTGTCGCTGGGACCAAACATCATCAGCGACGGCCACCACCAGCGATTAATTGCATCCTGGGCCATGCGCTTTTGTTCGTCATTGCCACGGCTCAGCGCCAACATGATTTCAAAACCCTGGCGCTGATGAAAACTCTCTTCCTTGCATACGCGCACCATCGCCCGCGCATACGGCCCGTATGAACAACGGCACAGCGGGATCTGGTTCATGATGGCGGCGCCATCCACCAGCCAGCCGATGGTGCCGATATCCGCCCAGGTCAGCGTTGGATAATTGAAAATACTCGAATACTTGGCTTTGCCGGACAATAGATCATCTACCAGGTCATCTCGCGAGACGCCCAGTGTTTCCGTCCCGCTGTAGATATACAGACCGTGACCGGCTTCATCCTGCACCTTGGCCAGCAATATCGCCTTGCGACGCAATGTTGGCGCGCGCGTGATCCAGTTACCCTCCGGCAGCATGCCCACGATCTCCGAATGCGCATGCTGGCTCATCTGGCGCACCAGCGTTTTGCGGTACGCCGCGGGCATCCAGTCTTTTGGCTCGATTTTCTCGCCGCTGTCGATACGAGCCTGAAATGCAGCCAGCTGCTCTGGCGTATCCGGGGTATCCGTCACTTTCGCTGGAGCAGAATTGTCTTTTTGATCAAGACCTTGGGTGTACATACCTGTGCCTCAACAGCTTTGCGTCAAAGGGTGTCAAACCAACCGGTGAATGTGTCACAGAACTAACTGTTTTTCAAGGATTTTTGTATCACTTTGCACGAGCCTGCTCATCCAGCAGCGCGCGACTGGTCGCGTGCCCGCGGCCGCGAAATATCGCCACCAGTACATCGTTTTGGTTGTGAACATCGATGTTATAGACGCCCGTGCGTCCACCACGGAACACTTCGACAGCGCGGGCAACCAACCGGTCGCCGGCATACACTGGCTGCAGGTAATCGATGCTGGCGGCGCCGGCCAGGGTAAGCCGGTCATACGCATTACAGGCAAATGCAAAGGCAGTATCGGCAAGGGCAAACACGAAACCACCATGGCACACGTCAAAACCGTTGATCATATCCTTGCGTACCACCATGCTCGCAACAGCGGTGCCGGGCTCATCCACCCTGATTTCTATGCCCATCGCCTGCGATGCCAGGTCTTTCGCGTACATGGCGTCGCGGCATTGTTGTGCTGTTTTGAGATCAGTACGGTTATCGCTCATTGCGGGTTTGCCTCCAGGCTTATCGACCCTTGAACCGGGGTTCGCGTTTTTCCATGAACGCCGCTACACCTTCCTGATAATCCTCGCTGCGACCGGATTCCCGTTGCAATATGCATTCGAGATCCAGTTGCTCATCCAAAGAGTGGCTCCAGCTTGCGTTGAGGGCTTTTTTGATTTGTGCAAATCCATATGTCGGTTGTGTCGCAAAGCGCGCGCACATGGACCTCGCCTCATCCATCAGATCATCGTCATCGATGCACTTCCAGATCATCCCCCATGCTTCGGCCTGCTCCGCCATCACTGCATCACCCAGCATCGCAAGACCGGTTGCGCGGGCCTGCCCTACCAGCCTCGGTAAACTCCAGGTACCGCCCGAGTCCGGTATCAAACCCAGTTTGCAAAACGCCTGTCTGAATTTTGCAGACTTCGCTGCCAGCACAATGTCACAGGCGAACGCGATATTGGCCCCCGCGCCTGCCGCGACACCGTTGACCGCGCACACAACCGGCATCGGCAAACTGCGCAATTTGCGTATCAGCGGGTTGTAAAGATTCTCGAGCGTGTAACCCAGATCGGGTGGTTCATCGCCCGGCATGACACGGCGATCCGAGAGATCCTGACCCGCACAAAAACCGCGCCCCGCGCCCGTGATCAGTAATGCGCGCACATTTTCATCGGTTTCGGCCTGTTCCAGCGCCGCTTTGACTTCGCCATGCATCGCTTCATTGAAGCTGTTGAGGCTTTTTGGCCGGTTCAGTGTCAGCGTCGCATAGCCGTCGGTGATATCCAGTTCTATACATTCAAAACCCATAATGAACTCCCGATCCGGTTATCCGGTTTTTGTCAGCCCGCCAAATCGTTTATAAAAATGTGGCGCCGGCGGCGGCAATGGGCCATCGGCGGTTTCCATGTGTTCGCTCAAAAACTCCTCTGCGTCCCGATAGATGATCTGATAAAAATTGCGGCATAGTTGATAGGCCGCCGTACCATGCCACCGGCCTGGCAGTAACTCGGCCGGCAACAGCGGATCGCGCAGAAGAATCTTGCGGTATTCGTGAATGAGCAAGGTACGCATATCGAATCCCAGCCGCGGGTCGATGCGTTTGCGGCGGCGCAATTGCGCGTAAACCGGGCGGAATGACTCCAGGAAATCAAGATACCGTGATTCGATGTCATCCAGGCCCCAGCTTTTGCGCACCAGATCACGCATGGCTTTGCCGCTGCTCTTGCCGCTGCTCCTCGATTGCAGGATTATCACCTCATCTTTGCAGCCCAGATCGCTGAGCTTGCGCTGTAAACCACCGACACCGGTATCCGGATGAGCCAGCAGGTTGGCAGACAGGGCACCAAACCCCAGCCAGGCAAGCTCGCGGCGCACAAGATCGCGCTTTTCAGTATCCAGCGCAGACAGTACGAGCAAACACCATTCCCCGGACCAGTTCTGGCGGGGTTCGCCATAGATTCGTTGCGTGGGTGAACCGAATCGCTCGCGGCCTTCCTCGCTGAGGCCGTAATAGCTGCGCCGCCCGACCTTTTCTACATTGAACCAGCCGTCCTTTGCCAGGCGAAACACCGATGTTCTGACCAGGCGCTGGTTTATCCCGAAATCACGCAACACTGATATCAGGCTGCCCAGCCAGATTGTGCCACCACGGGGTGCAATCGAGTCGCCATACACGGTCACGATCAAAGAACCGCTGCGCAGCGGCCGCTGCGATCGGAACCGGTCAATAAGGGCTGCGCTGGTCGTTTCAATCGACATAGAATAAAATGTGATACCAAACTCCATTAAGTTTTTCTAGTTTTGTTTCGTTTTTGGATCTCCTGCGTCGTTGATCCCACCCGAAATTTGTGAGGAATACAGGATGAAACTTCAGTGTTTTGCTGAAAACCGCTGGTTTGAGAGCGCTGCCGACGGTATCGAACTGCGCAGCGCCGTGAATGGTGAACCAGTCGCCGTCGCGACCAGCGAGGGCCTCGATTATGCGGGCATGCTGCACTATGCGCGCACGGTCGGCGGGCCCAATCTGCGCCAATATACCTTCCATGACCGCGCCCATATGCTCAAGGCGCTGGCGAAATACCTCACAGAACACAAAAAAGAGTTTTATACACTCTCTACCAGCACAGGCGCGACAAAAGGCGATACCTGGATCGATGTGGATGGCGGTATCTCGACCATGTTTGTTTTCTCGAGCAAGGGCCGCCGGGAAATGCCAAACGACCACGTCTACCTCGATGGCGCGCCCGAGCATTTGTCGCGCAACGGCACCTTTGTCGGGCAGCATATTTATTTGCCGCTGCAAGGCGCAGCCATTCTGATCAATGCGTTCAACTTCCCGTGCTGGGGCATGCTGGAGAAACTGGCACCGGCATTTCTTGCGGGTATGCCATCGATCGTAAAACCTGCAACGAGTACAGCGTATCTTACGGAGTTGATGGTCCGCCGTATTATCGAGTCGGGCATTCTTCCCGAAGGCGCATTACAACTGGTCTGCGGCAGCGTCGGCGACCTGTTCGATCACCTGAGCTGTCAGGACGTGATTGCGTTTACGGGTTCAAAGCACACGGCCGAAAAACTTCAGCAACACCCGGTGGTGGTTGACCAGTCGGTGAGATTCACCGCAGAAACCGATTCGCTGAACGCGTCAATACTCGGACCCGATGCAGCGCCCGGTACCCCGGAGTTCGATCTGTATATAAAAGAAGTGGTACGCGAGATGACCGTCAAGGCTGGTCAGAAATGTACTGCGATTCGAAGAATTATTGCCCCGGCAGCGTTTAGCGCGGATCTTGTTTCCGAACTCGGCAACGCCCTTGGTGAGATACGTGTTGGTAACCCGGCGAGCAAGGAAGTGCAAATGGGGGCGCTTGCCAGCCATGGTCAAAGGAACGAAGTACGCGAACGGGTGGCAGAGCTGTCCGGCGAGGCACACATAGTCCACGGCGACGTTGATGACTTTGAAGTATTCGATGCCGATCGCGACAAGGGTTCATTTTTTGCCCCGATATTGCTCCATTGCGACAAACCACTGGCCAGCAAGTCGGTGCATCGCGTGGAGGCGTTCGGGCCGGTCAGCACGGTATTGCCGTATGAAAACCTGGATGAAGCCATCGAGCTCGCAAAACTGGGCGATGGCAGTCTGGTCGGGTCGATATTTACAAACGACAATGAGATTGCGCGCACGCTGGTGATGGCTACCGCGCCGTGGCACGGACGCATGGTATTGATCAACCGTGATTGCGCAGCAGAATCCACCGGTCATGGATCACCCCTGCCCCACATGGTGCATGGCGGACCGGGTCGTGCCGGTGGTGGCGAGGAAATGGGCGGCGTCCGCGGCGTACTGCATTTCATGCAACGCACAGCATTGCAGGGCTCGCCTGCAACCTTGGGTCACATTGGCCGCCGCTGGATAAGAGGCGGCACAGAAAACACCGATGGCGCACATCCATTCACCCGGTTGTTCGAGGATTTGTCGATTGGCGATACACTGCACACGGATTCGCGCGAGATCACACTCGACGACATTGAATCGTTTGCAGATCTTTCGGGTGATCGATTTTATGCACATATGAATGATGAGGAAGCGGCATCGAACCCGTTTTTCGAAGGCCGTGTCGCGCATGGCTACTTTATTGTGTCCATGGCGGCAGGTTTGTTCGTCGAACCCAGTCTTGGACCCGTGCTGGCCAATTACGGTCTCGATGAGCTGCGCTTTTTGACTCCGGTATACCCGGGCGATGTGCTGAAGGTACGCCTGACGTGCAAACAAAAAACCCTTCGCGATGGCATGGGCTATGGTGAGGTGCGCTGGGATACCGAAATCACCAATCAAAAGGACGAGATAGTGGCGCAGTACGATGTCCTGACCATGGTCGCCACGCGCGAACCCGCCGCTGAATGACAAAAAGAACGTACAAACAAGCCTGCCCCCTGGCGCTCACCATGGAGACCATCGGCGAGCGCTGGACGCTGTTGATCGTCCGGGAACTGCTGACCGGTCCCAAACGATATGGCGAGTTGATGGATAACCTCCCCGGTATGGGCACCAACCTGCTGGCCGCACGACTCAAGGATATGGAAGACAACAGCCTGATCCAGAAAATCGGGATCGATGGCGGTGCAAGCGCATATGAGCTCAGCGAAGCCGGTCAGCGCCTTGAATCGGTGGTGCACAGCCTGATTCGCTGGGGGCTGGCGCAGGGTTTGCAGGCGTCCAGGGAGGCCCTGCACCGGGCAAGCTGGGATGCGGTTGCCCTGAAGGCATTGCTGGGTCGCATTGAAGACTTGCCATTGCATTGCAGGGTTGCGCTGGTGCTGGATGGCAAACCGTTTCGCATCGAGGTGTC
>CBDUSC010000080.1:0-7350 GCA_965369735.1 uncultured bacterium | reverse complement strand
ACAGCCGCCGAAGGAGTTGCCCAGGTTGATATGGATGGGGTGTCATTTGAAATCAGCGACGGTGCCGTCCTGATTGCCACGATCACCAGTTGCACCAACACTTCAAATCCGGCGGTGATGATCGCTGCGGGCTTGCTGGCACGAAATGCTGCGGCAAAAGGTCTCACATCAAAACCATGGGTGAAGACCAGCCTGGCGCCCGGGTCCCGTGTTGTGACAGATTATCTCCAGGCATCCGGGTTGATAGACGATTTGTCCGCGCTGGGTTTCTACACGGTGGGATACGGATGCACCACCTGTATCGGTAACTCTGGTCCGCTACGCGAGGAAATCGCTGACGCGGTTCGCGATCATGATCTGGTGGGTACTTCTGTATTGTCTGGCAACCGCAATTTTGAAGGCCGGATTCACCCGCTGGTGCGCATGAACTTTCTGGCCTCTCCACCGCTGGTGGTTGCCTACGCACTGGCCGGCACGATGGACTTCGACCTGTATAACGACTCGTTTGGTAATGATTCCGATGGCAACCCGGTGTACCTGAAGGATATCTGGCCACGTCAGCAGGAAATCCATGACATGGTCATGAACAATATTGATTCATCGATGTTTGCCAGCAGCTATAGCGGCGTATTTGATGGTGATCGAAACTGGAATGGTCTGGATGTGCCCGCGGGCAAGATTTACTCCTGGGATGCTGGTTCCACCTACGTCAAAAACCCGCCTTATTTCGAGGGGATGAGCCTGGTTGCCGGATCACCGGCGGATATAAAAGGTGCCAGGGTATTGGCGTTGCTGGGTGATTCGGTGACGACCGACCATATCTCGCCGGCCGGCGCAATCGCAGTGGACAGCCCCGCCGCAAAATACCTTGTGGATCAGGGTGTGGAGTCAAAGGATTTCAATTCCTATGGTTCGCGGCGTGGCAACCACGAAGTCATGATGCGTGGAACCTTTGCAAATATTCGTCTGCGAAACCACCTGGCGCCCGGTACCGAGGGTGGCTGGACGCGCCATCAACCGGGTGATGAACAAATGAGCATTTATGATGCGGCGATGAAGTATCAAAAGGAACAGGTACCGCTGATCGTTCTTGCCGGCACCGAGTATGGTACCGGATCATCCCGTGACTGGGCCGCCAAGGGCACGTTGCTACTGGGTGTCCATGCTGTGATTGCCCAGAGCTATGAACGCATACATCGTTCAAACCTCATTGGTATGGGTGTACTGCCGTTGCAATTCACCGATGGTGAGAATGCCGAATCGCTGGGTCTGACTGGCACGGAGACATTTGATATCGAGGGTCTGACAGGCGGCATCGGCGAATCCGTGACAGTGACAGCACATAAATCAGATGGTGATACGACCCGGTTCCAGGCGCTGGTACGCATTGATACACCGAAGGAGCACGAGTACTACCGCCACGGTGGCATCCTGCACTATGTGCTGCGGCAACTTGCCGCTGAGGCCAAGGCGGCGTAGAACGCACGCGGCCCAATGGTTCTTGCGACCGAAAACATGGAGGAACGCGCTGTCGATGCGCTGCGCGCTGCTCGCCATGTGGTCGTGCTGACCGGATCCGGTGTATCCGCGGAAAGCGGTATACCCACGTTCAGGGATGCACACTCCGGGTTGTGGTCCCAATATCGACCGGAAGACCTTGCTACACCCGAAGCCTTCGAGCGTGATCCTGCGCTGGTCTGGCGCTGGTATGCCTGGCGACGATCGGTGGTCGCACAGGTGGAACCCAATGCGGGTCATTATGCAATCGCAAAACTGGCGGGTCTGGTACCTCGTCTGACCTTGATTACCCAGAATGTCGATGGTTTGCATGCAAAGGCAGGTAGCAAGGACTCGATTGAGTTCCACGGCAACATCGCCAGAACCATATGTTCAGCAGAACGCACGGTCGTGGACAGTTGGGAGGAAAACGACAATATTCCACCATCCTGCCCCGTTTGCGGCGCCAGTTTGCGACCCGATGTGGTCTGGTTTGGCGAGCAAATCCCGCAGGATGTGCGGGTCAGGGCATTTGAGGCGGCGGCCGATGCTGATGTATTGATCACCGCCGGTACATCGGCAGTGGTGCACCCGGCGGCAACCCTGATTGAGGTTGCCTCGAGAAATCGCGCACAAGTTATTGAAATTAATATAGACGACACACCGGTTTCGGAACTCGCATCCAGCGTGTTCCGAGCCCCATCAGGCCAGGTTTTGCCGGCACTGGTGGGTAGCCTGGCAAGGAGTATGCAGTGAAAAACAGCCTGAAAGACCAAACGATCTTTATAACCGGTTCCTCCCGGGGCATCGGCCGGGAGATTGCCCTGAAAGCGGCCGCCGATGGCGCGAATATCGTGATTGCGGCGAAGTCTGACCAGCCGCATCCAAAACTGCCTGGAACCATCCATACGGTTGCGGCAGAAGTCGAAGCCGCTGGCGGCTGCGCATTGGCTTTGAAACTCGATGTACGCAGCGATGACATGATCGCGGAAGCGATGAAATCGGCATCAGACCACTTTGGTGGCCTGGATATCCTGGTGAACAACGCGAGTGCAATACAACTTACAAGCACACTGCAGACCCCGATGCGGCGCTTTGACCTGATGTTTTCGGTCAATGTGCGCGGCACTTATGCCTGTTCTCAGGCAGCAATCCCATATCTGAAAAAATCGCAAAACCCGCATATTCTCAATCTCGCACCACCGTTGAATATGGACGCGCGCTGGTTCAAGGATCATGGCGCCTACACGATGGCGAAATACGGCATGAGTATGTGCGCTTTGGGTATGTCCGTGGAATTTGCCGACGATGGCATTGCGGTGAATGCACTCTGGCCAAAAACGGTTATCGCAACGGCAGCGATATCAGTACTGGGTGATGTCGTAAAACCCGAGCACTGCCGGAAACCGGCAATTGTGGCAGATGCCGCGCATGTCATCCTGACACGTGACAGCAAATCGTTTACCGGAAATTTTGTGATTGACGAGGAAATACTGGCCGAAACCGGGGTGAGCGATTTTGATCGTTATGCCGTGCAGCCAGGCGCCCCACTGCTGACCGATCTGTTTCTGGATTGAATAGCCGGGATGCGACCCCATATCCATTGCTGTTGTCGACAGGATTGCAGGGGTCACAGGTGAGCGATACCGTTTCAGCACAATCAAGATTCTCATTTTCCGGGCGCTGGTTTACGTCAATGAGAGTGCGAGGCTCATTGATTGCACTGGTTGTCGTGCTGGTGTTGATGACGCTGGTAGCCTGGTACTGGTCACGCGAGCCGCGCATGTTCTGGGTCGATATCGAAACCGATTCGGGACCCGTCGTAACCGGTTATGCGACCACCGATACGCTGCTGCGGGTTATCAATACCCTGCTTGAGAAGCCCGGCGGGTATCTCAGCAACGATATCACCCCGCCCAGTGTTTTTCTGGACAACATCCCGAGTTGGGAGTACGGCGCATTGGTACAGGCCAGGGATCTGGCCCGCGTATTACGCAATGACTACAGCCGGTCCCAGTCGCAATCCACAGAGGACCCGGATCTCGGAGTTGCAGAACCCGCGCTCAATTTTGATCGTAATTCCTGGCTGCTGCCGCCGACCGAGCTTGAATACAAAAAGTCCATCGAGGCGCTGGAACGCTACAAGCTTCGTCTTGGCGATCCCAGGCAACCCGATGCCCAGTTTTATGCCCGCGCAGACAATTTGCGCGAATGGCTTGCGGTGGTTGAAAAACGGCTTGGCAGCCTGTCGCAGCGACTAGCGGCCAGTGTTGGTCAGGTTCGGGTCAATACGGATCTCGCCGGTGACCCTGTTGCGGAAACAGCCACACCAAGACCTGTGGATATCGCAGTCAAAACGCCCTGGCTTTTGATTGACAACGTATTTTTTGAAGCGCGTGGCAGCGCCTGGGCCTTGCTGCACTTTTTGCGGGCAGCGCAATTTGATTTCGCGCAGGTGCTGGAGGACAAAAACGCTGTGACCAGCCTGCGTCAGATTATTCGGGAGCTTGAGGCCAGTCTGAGCCCGGTTCGCAGCCCGATTATCCTCAATGGTGGTGGATACGGCCTGTTTGCAAATCACTCACTGGTGATGGCGTCGTATGTGTCACGCGCCAATTCCGCCGTGATCAATCTCCGCGAGTTGCTTGACCAGGGCTGAGGAAATATTTATTGCGCTTCAGCTTGTTTTGCCGCCGAGACCATCGCCTTCACATCTTCCAGTAGCCGCGGTGCATCGTAGACAATTCCGTCTTTGATGGTATAACGCACACCGCCAACCCATTCGGGTGTGTCCGTATCATCATTCAGTTTGAATGCACCGGTGCCGTACAACACCTTCAGGTTTTCCAGCGGGTTGTATTCAACCAGCACGAGATCCGCCAGTTTACCGATTTCCACGGTGCCCAGTGAATCATCGCGACCAACCAGTTCCGCACCCTGCAGGGTCGCCGAGCGGATGACCTCCAGCGGGTGAAAGCCGGCTTCCTGTAGCATCTCCATTTCCCGGATATATGCAAAACCAAATAATTTGAATATGTATCCGGCATCGCTGCCAACGGCAATTCTCCCACCGCGGTTTTTGTATTCATTCAGGAATTGCATCCAGAGCTGAAAATTGTGCATCCACTCGATTTCGTCTTTGGTCGTCCAGTAAAACCAATACGATCCGTGCGCTTCGCGGCTGGGTTGATACCAGCGCCACAATGTCGGCAGGGTGTACTCGTCGTGCCAGGGCGCATTCATCGCGCGGCTCAAATCGCGGCTGGCTTCATAGATCGTCATGGTCGGGACCAGTGTGAAGTCCCGCTCCAGCAGTGTATTCATCACCTGGTTCCAGTGATCGCTCCCCGGTGGCGCGGCCTGCTTCCATAATCGGCCTGCCTGGCCAAAGCGGTCCTGTTCATTGTTGTAGTTGTAGTCCAGTGGATAATCCTGCACAACGCGATCTGTGAACAGTGCCTCGGGCAAACCGTACCAGTGTTCCATGCTGTCCAGGCCCCAGCCCGATGTATCCAGAACATTTGTCCGGGCAACCGCCATTTGCGCGTGGTGCATCGAGGTTCCCAGACCGCGCTTGGACGCTTCATCCAGTGCAGCCTTCATTATTTGCGGGGGCGCACCAAAAAATTTGATGCCATCGGCGCCGCTGCGTGCAACGCTGGCTACCCATTGACGAGCATCACCGGGGTCGGAAAATTTGCCGCCGGGGAAAGCGGTGTATACGACCATCCGGGGCGCGGTGATTTCATTTTTTTCGCTGCGCCGTTTTTCGCTCAGTGTCCAGCCCAGCCCGTTGCCCGCAGAGTTCTCTCGTATGCTGGTAATGCCGTGGGCCAGCCATAGCTTGTACACGTATTCAGCCGGTGGCGCCGGGCCGGATATCTGGTGCATGGGTGTTGCGATATGCGCATGTGCGTCTATAAACCCGGGCAGCATGTACATCCCGCTTGCATCAATCTCGAAATCACCGGCTTCAGGTCGTCGTTCCGGTGGCACATCGACACCGGGATTACCAATGCTGCGGACCGTTTTGATGCGATTGCCTTCGATGACAATATCGACCGGTCCGATTGGCGGTGCGCCGGTTCCATCGATGAGTGTTACACCGCGTATCACCATCCGGGAGAAGGGTCCCTCGCCTTCGCTGCGGGGTGGCGCGGCGGGTGTGGGTCGTATGCCTCGTGCGGCAAGTTCCTGTATCCCTTCGTCGCCAGGTTTTGCCTTCAACTCCTGGGCAGCCGCAGAGCCAGCCACCACTATTGCAGTAAAAACCAGCAAACCGGTCACGACGATCCTGTTTTTCATGCCTTTACTCCCCACCGATGCAAGGTGCCAATGCTCAGGGAATTCCCGGACGGGCGCAAGTCCGGTTCAGGACAGGGTCGGGTTCACGAACTAGTCATTCTGGAACACCCAGGCCGGCACGTCTTTCCAGGCTTGCCCGAGTTCTTGATCCATTTCTTTCCAGTTAGGGACGTACTGCGAGACCAAAGACCAATAGCGCTTCGAGTGGTTCATATGACGCGTATGACACAACTCATGGATCATCAGGTAGCGCGATAACGCGGGGTCGATAAACAGCAGGCAATAGTTGATGGAAATCGTGCCCGTACTGGAGCAGCTGCCCCATCGGCTGCGTTGTCGACGAATCTGTGCGCGTTTGTAACCAAGACCGGTGGCCAGGCTGATCGTGCGCATCTGTGGCACCAGGTATTGACGTGCGGTTTTGCTCAGCCAGCGTCTCAGCATCAGCCGCGGGCTGCCGGCATGCTCTATTGTCAGCTCACTATTTTCGGGGTTGTCATTCAACCGGTTGCGTTTACCGTCTACCAGCGTCAGGCGCCGTTTTTGATCAATGGCACGCAAATGGATTATTTCCGGAAGCTCGAGGCTGGGGGCTTCGTAACCGCTGGACATTTGAGCCACCGAGCGCGCGATCCATTCCTGGTTCTCGGATACAAACGCGTGTACTGCCTTTGGCCCGGTCCCGCGTGGCACAACCACTTCAACACGGCCCCCGGGTAAAACGCGCATGGACAACCGTTTGGCTCTGCTGCTGGGCCTGATGAGGAAATCGGATATGGATTCCGTGGGCCCAAGCAGAGATAGTTGTGCGCCCAGCTCAGCCGATGTCCGGTTCGTCACCCGAGTACCGCTGGGCTTCGGCGCCAGTAATAGAACCGACCTGCGCAGAATTGTGAATATAGAGTCTTACCGGGCGCTCGAATTCCAGATCGCCTGCGATGACAGCATTGCGCCCAACGACGATCACCGGATCCTCATCTCTGGATCCGTCTTTCTTTTCATGTATTTTCAAACCACCATCGACTCGTGTGCCATCGAGTACGCTGATGCCACCATTGTAGTTACTCAGCGATCCGTTGACGATCGAGCCTGTGAGTTTGATATGGCCATTGATTGTGCCGATGTCTCCATCGACATGGGCACCGCGGTCCACCGACACGCGCCCGTTGACCAGCTTGATGTCGCCCTCAATTTTTGCTTTTCGGGCGATCTTGATATCACCATTGATCGATTTGACATCACCGGTACGGGCCTCGTCAGCGATGACGACTGATCCGTTCACGGTCGCGCAATTATTCACACGGGCCCCTTTTCCAACACTGATCCTGCCATTGACGGTCTTGATACCACCGTGCTCGACGACCGCAGCGTCCTCGATAATGACATTGCCGTTGATCGTGGCGCCGCCAATGCTTGTATCGCCGGCGTTGACCCTGATGTCTTCGTTGATACTGGCGTCGCAGCCGACCAGCAGCAAGGCTGCCAGTGCGGCCCAGGAGGCCAGAAAAGTGGTTCTGAAAATATGTGCCATGAAAAAAAGTGCCCCCG
>CBDUSC010000079.1:0-7352 GCA_965369735.1 uncultured bacterium | reverse complement strand
CAGCAAAAGTCACGTTTGACGAATAAACTATCGCAATAGACGGATCTGAGGATTCAGCATGAGTACGTTCAACCTGCCGGATTTGGGTGAAGGTCTGCCGGAAGCAGAAATCGTTTCCTGGCACGTAAAGGAAGGCGACCCGATAAAAATCGATGATTTGTTGGTTTCGGTCGAGACCGCCAAGGCCGTGGTGGAAGTTCCATCGCCTTATACGGGAACCGTTATCAAGCTTTATGCAGGTGAAGGCGAAATCGTTGAGACCGGCAAGCCACTGGTGGATTTCGCTGTTGATGGTGAACCCGTGGCAACCGTGGCCGAGGTGGCCAAAGCCGACGATTCCGCACCAAGCGCGAAAACCAGTAACGACAGCGGTACTGTAGTTGGCAACATGCCGACCAGCGATGAAGTGCTGGTGGAAACCGCCATCCCCGGCGGCGGCAAGCGGCATAAAAAAGGCCGAGTCAAAGCGCTGCCATCGGTTCGGGCATTGGCAAAACAACTGGGTGTCGATCTTGGCACCATCACTGCCAGCGGCAAAAACGGGCAAATCATCGCCGATGATGTTCGCAATGCAGCAGGTCGGGCCCCGGCGCAAACACCCGCCCCCACAGCAATGCGCCCCAGGGTTCAGATGGATTCACCACAACCATTACGGGGACCTCGTCGCGCCATGGCGCAGAGTATGAGCCTGTCTCGTGACGAAGTTGCTCAATGCACGATTTTCGATGATGCCGATATTCATGACTGGATACACAAAGGTGACGTGACCGTGCGCGTATTACGCGCGGTGGTTGCCGGCTGTCATGCCGAGCCACGCCTGAATGCATTTTTTGACGCGGAGAGCACCAGCCTCCAGATTCACCAGCACATCGACATCGCGATGGCCGTTGATACACCCGATGGGTTGATCGTGCCAATCGTCCGCGACTGCGGTAACAAAAGCCCGGAGCAGCTACGCGCCGATGTGAACCAGCTAAAAGAGGCAACCCGGAATCGCACCGTTGCCCCGGAAGATATGCGTGACTGCACGATTACATTGTCGAATTTCGGCATGATGGCTGGCCGATATGCGACGCCGATCATTGTCCCACCGGCAGTGGCCATCATCGGTACCGGTGGCATACGGCACGATGTGGTCGCCGTCATGGGCGGAATCGAGGTTCATCGCCGTATACCGCTATCGCTGACATTTGATCACCGCTGCGTCACCGGCGGTGATGCCTGCCGCTTTCTGGCTGGTATGATCGCGGATCTGGCGCGCCCGGACTAGTCGTAAATCAGCTCGAAATCAGCCCTGGGTTTGCCCCGGGGTTAATCCTGGAGGCGATCCGAAAAATCGTGAACCAGACTGTTTTCCACAGCATGGGAACAGTTTAGAATATCGCTTTCGCCGCCCTGGGATCATTGAACCCGCCATGCTGCGCAGACAATCCGACGCAAAGAATCGGCTGATAGAAAAAATCATCGCGAAGGCCATCCAAATGGTCAGCGACGATATTCCGTTCAACGTCAGCGACTACATCCGCCAGTTTTACAGAAACGTCAGCGTAGAAGATCTGCGTGAACGTGACTTCACAGATCTTGCCGGCGCAGCCTTGTCCCAGCTGAATCTTGCATCGCATCGCAAACCCGGAAAACCCAATTTGCGCATATACAACCCAACGCGCAAAACGAATGGCTGGACCTCTACGCACACCATTGTTGAGGTGGTCAATAACGATATGCCGTTCCTGGTCGACTCTATCGGCATGGTGCTGATTCGTTTTGGGCTTTCGATTTACCTGACGATTCACCCGATTATTCAGGTAAAACGCAGCAAGCGCGGCAAAATCCAGGAAGTGCTTCCAAAAGACAGCAAAGCCGATGACGTCATCTCCGAATCTTTCCTGCATTTCGAGATTGACCGGCAAACCGACCCGATGGTTATCAGAAATATCGAAACAGCCATTAGTAAAACCTTGAAAGATGTACGCGCGGCTGTAGATGACTGGCGCACGATGCGCCAAAAAGCGCATGACGTCTGCAAGGAAATCGAAAACGCGTCGCTACCGCTGAGCGATGAAGTCATCAGCGAGGGCACGGCTCTTCTGAGATGGTTGGCCGATGATCATTTTACATTTCTGGGTTACCGCGAATACAAGCTGATCAAAGGTCAGGACGAGGATCGTCTGGAGCCGGTGGACAACACCGGGTTGGGCATACTGCACGACGAACCGGCGCCCACGGGCAAAAAAACGGCAACCTTGCTCAGCAAGGAGATTCGCCGGCAGGCCAGATCAAAAGACTTGCTGGTAATTACCAAAGCGAACTCATTGGCCACGGTGCACAGGGACAGTTATCTGGACTACATCGGGGTAAAGCAGTTCGAAGGCGGAAAAGTTGTTGGTGAGCACCGCTTTCTTGGGCTGTTTACATCGATTGCATACAGTCTCAGCCCCAGGGAGATACCGCTGCTTCGGCACAAGGTGGAACAGGTCATGGAAGCCTCGGGCCTCAATCCAGTGGGTCATGGTGGCAAGGCTTTGCTGCATATACTGGACAGTTTCCCGCGCGATGAGATGTTCCAAAGCTCGGTAGAGGATCTTGTGCGCACCAGCGTTGGTATATTCAATCTGCAGGAACGCCAGCGTATCAAGTTATTCATACGCCGCGATGCGTTTCGCCGCTTTTTCTCCTGCCTGGTCTACGTGCCTCGTGATAAATACAATACGCAAATTCGCCTGCGCATAGAAAACATTCTCAAGGATGCGTTTGAAGGGCACTCGGTAGAATCAAACGTACAGTTGTCCGAGTCCAATCTCGCACGAGTGCACTCAATTGTGCGCACCTCACCCGGTTCCGCGCCAAAAGTCAGCATCCAAAGCGTGGAAAAGCAACTCGTTGAAGCGGTTCGCAGCTGGGCTGACGTATTGCGCGAAATACTGATTGAACGATTTGGCGAAGAACGCGGCATCAAACTGTACAACGGATACGGCCACGTGTTTCCCACCGCTTACACAGAGGATGTTACGCCGCGGGAGGCAACGTTTGACATTGAAAGAATGGCAACACTGACCGACGACAGCAATCTTTTGCGCATGAGTCTTTACAGACCGCCGTCGTACCCTGAGAACAATCTACGCTTCAAGCTATTCCACACCGGTGAGCCGATACCTATATCAGATGTGCTGCCCATGCTGGAAAACATGGGATTGCAGGTCATCGGCGAGCGCCCTTACCGGGTACCGGTTGGCGATGCCGCGCTGATCTGGATCCAGGACTTTGAGATGGTCTATGGAACCGAAGCTCTGGACCCCGCCGCGGTCAACCAGATTTTCCAGGAGACTTTTGCCAACACCTGGCACAACCTTGCCGAGAATGATGGTTTTAACAAGCTTGTACTGAGCGCGAGAATGGACTGGCGTGCCGTTGCAATGTTTCGCGCATACTGCCGCTATCTGCTACAGACCGGCCTGCCTTTTTCGCAGCAATACATGGAGCAGGTCCTGTGCGACAACCGCGAAATTTGCGCGCTCCTGCTGGATCTGTTTTCGAGCCGCTTCGACCCGACGATTGGCCCGCGCAAACGGGCGCGCGACTATGAGCGGTTAATTGCCAAGACCGAGTCTGCGCTGGACAGGGTGGCAAGCCTTGACGAGGACCGCATTCTGCGCGCCTATCTGAGCTTGATACAGGCAACGCTGCGCACCAATTTCTATCAATCCAGCAGTACCGGCGAATCCAAATCCTATATATCGTTCAAGTTTGACCCCCTGCGGGTACCGGATCTGCCGCTACCGCGCCCCATGTTCGAAATCTTTGTTTATTCGCCACGGGTGGAAGGCGTTCATTTGCGCGGCGGCAAAGTTGCGCGCGGCGGTTTGCGCTGGTCGGACCGGCGCGAGGATTTTCGTACAGAAGTACTTGGCCTCATGAAGGCGCAAAATGTGAAAAACACGCTCATTGTGCCGATGGGCGCAAAAGGTGGTTTTGTCGCCAAGCAGTTACCCGCGAGTGACCGGGAAAAAATACAGGCTGAGGTGATTGAATGTTACAAAATATTCATACATGGCCTGCTGGACCTTACCGATAACATCGTTGACGACAAAATCATTACTCCCGATGATGTCGTTCGCCAGGACCAGGATGATAGTTACCTGGTCGTCGCAGCCGACAAGGGAACCGCTACATTTTCGGACATTGCAAACGAGATATCCGAGGGTTACGGATTCTGGCTGGGTGATGCCTTTGCCTCGGGTGGTTCGGCCGGTTATGACCACAAGAAAATGGGCATCACGGCGCGCGGCGCCTGGGAAGCGGTCAAACGTCATTTCCGGGAAATCGGGGTCGATGTACAAAACCACGATTTCACGGTTGCCGGTATTGGTGATATGTCTGGTGATGTATTCGGCAACGGCATGCTGCAGTCGCGTCATACAAAGCTGGTGGCAGCGTTCAACCACATGCACATATTTCTGGATCCGGACCCGGACCCGGATGCCAGCTATACCGAGCGCGAGCGCCTGTTCAACCTGCCCCGATCGACCTGGGAGGACTACAGTGCAAAACTGATATCCAAAGGTGGCGGCGTCTGGTCGCGTCAGGAGAAATCCATAAGCCTTGGGGCAGAAGCAAGACAGCTGCTGGGTGTTGAAGAAAAATCATTGCCCCCGCAAGAGGTCATCCGGGCAATTCTCCGAATGGAAGTCGATTTGTTATGGAACGGCGGCATCGGTACCTATGTCAAGTCCAGCAATGAAGTAGATGCCGAAGCTGGCGACCGAACAAACGATGGCGTGCGTATCGATGCCCTGGAGCTGAGGTGCAAGGTTGTAGGCGAAGGTGGCAACCTGGGCTTTACACAACACGGTCGCGTCGAATACTCGCTGAATGACGGCCGCATCAATACCGACTTCATAGACAACTCCGCCGGCGTGGATACCTCCGACCGCGAAGTCAATATCAAAATCCTTCTCGGTCTTGTGGCGAAAACCAAACCGTTGACCACCAGTCGTAGAAACAAACTGCTGACTGCAATGACCGATGAAGTGGCCGGGCTGGTGTTACAAAACAATTACTTGCAGACGCAGGCGATCAGTATGCTCGAATCGCACGCGCTGGAACGGGTCAATGCACACACATACATGATGCATGCGCTGGAACGATCGGGCGAGCTTGATCGCGATCTGGAGTTTTTACCAAGCGACGAAGAAATCCTGGAGCGTCGAAAGCAAGGCAAGGGATTTACCCGCCCCGAGCTCTCAGTCATATTGAGTTATTCGAAAATCTCGCTGTACAACAAGCTCATATTCTCTGATGTGCCGGAAGATCCGTTTCTTGCCACCGAGCTGCAACGCTATTTCCCGCAACCGTTGCAGCGTCGATATCGCGATCTGATGCCGGAGCACCCGCTGGCACGCGAAATCATTGCCACGGCGGTGACAAACAGCATGATCAACCGCATGGGCCCGGTGTTTGCACTGCGAATCGAGGAAGATTCCGGTGCTGATATCGCAGCAATCGCGCGCGCCTATACAATTTCCCGTGAAGTACTCAATGTGCGCAAATTGTGGCACGCAATTGAAGAGCTGGACAATGATGTACACGCCAACGTGCAGTACTCGATGATGTTCCAGACTACGCGCCTGCTAAAGCATGCGACAACCTGGTTTCTTTCCCGGCATGGCGACAACCTGAATATCGATGAAATTGTTTCGCGCCTGAAGCCCGATGTCAGCAAAGTCAGGAAAGACCTGCACCGGAGGCTGGTTGGCGGCGAACGCGAGCGCTTTGATGAAGCGGTGCACTTGTATGAAGATATCGGTGTACCAACCCCGGTCGCGCGGAAAATGGCTGGCCTCAATACCATGTATGCGGTCCTTGATATCGTCGAAGTGGCCCAGGAACACAACCGCGATGTGCAGATGGTCGCGGGTCTTTATTTCCAGGTGGGTCATGGCCTCAAGCTCGACTGGATACGCGACCAGATCGAAATCCTGCAGGTCGAGGGGCGCTGGCAGGCGGTTGCCAGGGGTACATTGCGTGAAAATCTGTATTCCCTGCACCGCGAATTGACCTCACAGCTTGTCCATATCACCGGTGAAGAGGAATCGCCTGGCGACCTGGTGCTGGAGTGGCTTGACGACCACAAGGCACAGGTCAGCCATTTCATGCGCACGATGCAGGACATGCGTGCCGCTGGCGCCATGGATTTCCCCACGTTGTCGGTTGCTTTGCAGGAAATCCGCAAACTGACACTCAAATAGGTCGTACGCTCTCAACGCTGCTTGCCGGCGCTTGCTCGGTTATCATGCTTGCGCCGAAACAAAAGGACTCGTAGTGAATCCAGGAAAGACATGCCTCATTGCCGGGCTGCTCGCTTTGAGCGCCTGCACACAACCGGCTGAAGACACCGCAACCCGCGCAGTTTCAGCGTTCACCGATATTGCCCGCGATAGCGGTCTGGACTTCGTGCATTTCAATGGCATGACGGGCGAGCATTATTTCCCGGAGATCCAGGGCCCGGGCGCCGGCTTGTTCGACTATGACAACGACGGTGACCTGGATGTGTACCTGGTGCAGGGAAATTATATTGTCCCAGGCTCGGGTGTCGATGATGTCCTGGTTGAACCGGTGCACCCGCTACCGCTGCGTGATCGCCTGTACCGCAATGATTTGACTGCCGATGGCCAGATCTCGTTCACCGATGTCACTGAAGAAAGCGGCATCGATGCACAACAATACGGCATGGGCGTTGCCACCGGTGATTTCGACAACGATGGCTGGACAGATTTGTATGTCACCAATTTTGGTCCAAACCAGCTTTGGCATAACAATGGCGACGGAAGCTTTTCAGATGTCACCGAACAATATGGTGCCGGTGAACAACGCTGGTCGCACAGCGCGGCGTTTGTCGACATCGATGCGGACGATTATCTGGATTTGTTTGTGGTGAATTACGTCGATTTCCGAATTGCCGGACGCAAGGCATGTCCCGACTCAACCGGTTCGCTGGATTATTGCGGGCCGCTGGCGCACCGCCCCGAGCCCGACCGCTTGCTGCACAACCAGGGCGGCCAGAGCTTTGAAGATATCACCGGCGCCGCGGGAGTTCGCATACCAGGCAACGGGCTTGGAATTTCGACCGCCGATTTCAACGCGGATGGCAAGCTCGATATCTATGTCGCAAACGACGCCATGCCCAATCGCTTGTGGCTCAACCAGGGCGATCTTCGTTTTGTTGATGACGCACTGATGCGCGGCACTGCCGTCAACAGCCAGGGTCGTGCGGAAGCCAGCATGGGTGTCGATGCCGGCGATTTAGACCAGGATGGCGACTTATACTTGTTCAAGACCCATATCCGCGAAGAAAC
>CBDUSC010000078.1:0-7442 GCA_965369735.1 uncultured bacterium | reverse complement strand
TTGGAATATATCAAAGAGGTTGCTCGCTCAAAAGCTTGCGAATATGTTCCGGTACACCCTTGTCGATCTCGACTATAGCGGTCTGCAATGCATTTTGGAACGCGATCTGATCCGCACCACCATGGCTTTTCACTACAATGCCATTGAGACCAACCAGACTGGCTCCGTTATACAGGCGTGGATCGAAGGTTCGTTTGAGCGCGCTCAGAACAGGCATTGCTACCAAAGCAATACCCTTTCGCAACACCGAGCGAGTAAACTCCTTGCGCAAAAATCCGTTGATCATCTCCGCAACACCTTCCATGGTTTTCAAAGCGACATTACCGGTAAAACCGTCACTCACTACGACATCGACTTTTCCGGAAAATATGTCATTGCCTTCAACGAAACCGATGTAATTCAGTGTGCTCTCCGAAATCATTCGCGCGGCCTCGCGGATGGTATCGTTACCCTTGATCTCTTCTTCACCGATATTGAGTAACCCGATACGCGGTCGCGCAAGCTCATGAATATCGGTGGCGACAATCGACCCCATGACGGCAAACTGATACAGCTGCTCGGCCGTGCAATTTGCGTTAGCGCCAAGATCAAGCATATGCGTATGCCCGCCGATCGCCGGTACCGTAGAAATGATGGCCGGCCGGCGTATCCCTGGAAGCGTCTTGAGTACAAATTTTGCCGTGGCCATGAGCGCGCCGGTATTGCCTGCACTGACGCAGGCATCGGCGCGGCCTTCCTTGACCAGGTTGATTGCCACCCGCATGGACGAATCTTTTTTCTTGCGCACTGCGTCGCGCGGGTGCTCGTCCATTCGGACCACCTGGCTGGCGGCCTCAATTTGCAGCCGGTCACCCAACCGCGAATGAGCCTCGCCAGTCATGGACTGCAATATATCGTTGTCGCCGACCAGGATAATGGTGAGCTTGCGGTCCTTGTCGAGCATTTCAATAGCGGCGGGCACGCAAATGTCTGCACCTTCGTCGCCACCCATCGCATCGACAGCAATCGTGACCGGTCTGTGGTCTGCCACGCTCATTTCAGATGTTCGCCCAATAAACAACAGGATGCTGATATGAACCAGCATCCTGCTGAATTGTGCGGAACCGGCCAGGCCGCCGCATCGGATTTACTCCTCGTCGGTCTCGACCGGAGTATCGATTACTTTTTGACCACGATAAAACCCGTCGGGGCTGACATGGTGACGCCGATGGCTCTCACCGGAGGTCTGCTCTATCGACAAGGTCGGGCCCTTGAGGGCATCATGCGATCGGCGCATGCCGCGGCGTGATGGTGTCTTACGACTTTTTTGAACTGCCATTTCCTTTAGCTCCAAAACTGTTCAACAACAAAACAAAACGATCTAGTCCGCCATTAGCTTGTCCAGATCCTTGAATGGCTTTTGCGATTCAGCTGAACCATGTTCTGCAACATCCGGTTGTTCTGACTGTATCCCGGTTGCGGTACATGCTTCACCCGATTCATGCATCGGGGCCATCGGCATTGCCATCAGTAATTCATCTTCGATCAACACATACAGATCGATCTCGCCATTTTCCCTCAGTACTGCATCGAACAATCCATGTCCCTCACCGTCCTCCGAATCGGAATCAAGTGCGGTTACCCGAAATTCTGTTTCGACATCCAGCTGCATTGTTTGCAAACAGCGCTGACAGGAAACCGCTACCTTTGCCTGTATATCACCCGATATCAATGGATGATCATTTTCCCCGGCATCAAACGCAATACGAACCTGCACATTACCATCGCTGGTTTGCAGAAGACTGCTCAGACGGGTAAGACTCTGGATCGGTAAATTGCCTGCGATCCGCTCATCGCGACTGGCAAGAACTACTGGATCAACCCTTCGACTAATCGTCATAATTGCTACAACCACTAAGCGAGCCGGGCATGGTAAAACATAAGCAAAACGGTGTCAAAACCCGATTTACTGCAAGTTATTGTTTTTTCAGGTATATCAACCGATCAACATGACAAAGATTGCCAAAAACCATCCAAAACCCAATCTGATACTGGCATCAGCGTCTCCATACCGGCGGCAGCTGCTGGAGCGCCTGGGCCTGCTCTTCACGGTACAGGCGGTTGATATCGATGAAACCGTACACACCGGTGAGTCTGCGCAGGAACTGGTATCACGCCTGTCCAGGGGTAAGGCCCATGCAGCTATGGATCGGCTTGAGCCCGATGACAAAACAGCGGTCATCATCGGCTCTGACCAGGTCGCCGTGCACGACGGGATCATACTCGGGAAACCCGGTGATGCAGCACGTGCCCGCGAATATCTTTCCCGTTTCTCCGGCAACATGGTGCAGTTTCTAACCGCAGTTTTTGTGATCGATGTGTGGAACCATGCATCTCACGAGCACACTGATATTACGCGGGTCCATTTCCGCGATCTTGCCGATTCGGAAATCAGGGACTATGTCGATCGCGAACAACCATTTGATTGCGCCGGTGGTTTCAAGGCAGAGTCGCTGGGGATCGTTTTGTTCAATCGAATCGAGAGCGACGATCCGACAGGGTTGTTGGGTTTACCGTTGATCTGGGTTGCACAGGCATTGCGGGAATCCGGTATGGACACACTGTCTGATTAGCGTTGCAACGCATCGAGTACTTTGCCCAGCGTTTCATCCAGAGGGCAATCTACATGTAATGGTATCTCGTCATCATCAAACCCGATCGCGCTGGCATGCAAGAACATTCTGTTCAGCCCGAGACGGCGCATATCCCGGTTGAATCCATCATCACCATATTTTGTGTCACCGGCGACCGGGTGTTCAGCATAACTGGCATGCACACGAATCTGGTGCGTGCGACCCGTTTCAATTTTGACCTCCAATAAACTCGCTATTCGGGTCATGGTTACCGGTCGGAATATGCTCACCGCCGACTTGCCGTCCGGGTCGACGGTCACCGTGCGCTCACCGCCCTTCCGCGACGAGGTTTTCAATGGCAGATCTATTCGCTTGCGGCCCAGATCCCAGTGACCACGAACCAAAGCGAGGTAACGTTTATCCACCTGCCCCTCTCTCAACAAATCATGCGCACGACGCAAAGCACTACGCTTTTTGGCAATAACCAGGCAGCCGCTGGTATCGCGATCCAGCCGGTGCACGAGTTCCAGTGCTTTCTCGTTCGGTCGCAATGATCGCAGCGCTTCTATGACCCCGTAACTGATACCGCTGCCGCCATGAACCGCCATGCCGGCTGGCTTGTTCACCACAATAAAACGATTGTCTTCAAAAATAATCGCCGATTGCAGTGTTTCAATGAATCCAGGAGATATGGCGCCTGGCTCCCGTTCGGCCATTCGTACCGGCGGAATACGCACCTTGTCGCCCTCAGCCAGCCGGTAATCGGGTTTCACCCGACCCTTGTTGACCCTGACCTCGCCTTTTCTCAGTATTCGGTAGATACGGCTGCGCGGCACACCCTTCAGGATACGCAGCAGATAGTTGTCGATTCGTTGCCCTGCATAGTCGGCAGTGACCGTCTCAAATCGTACGCCGGGGCTGGAAATTTTCGGCTTATTCACTGTAAATCCTTAAATTTTCTGGAAAAACAGGCTTTTATGGCCGGCTTTTCTCATTGATGCCCGCAGCTACGGTTGTTATCATAGTGTACCTGTGAGCATTGCGGCGAAGGCTATCAATGCTCTACTGGATGAAAAAGTAAAGATTTGTGTCGCGACTCGATCTCGCCAGATCTGCGAGCGAGTCGCGTTTGTTTTACCGGACCGGGATATACCTGGACCGAAAACGGCCGTCGCAGTGTACCAGTTGATGCGCGAAGAAACCGCGCCCTGAACTGCGCCAGTCACCGATTATCCGGGCAGGAGTGAATCCTACCCTGCTGCTGTAAAGCAGCCGTTGCCAAAACCGAATACAGGATTTTGTAACACAGACAGATTCACCTGCCGAAAACCGGCTTTCGTTGCTTCGGCGTGCGACGGCCCCTATAAAATTGTGAGTAGGGGTCAATGAAAAGAATGTTAATCAACGCAACTCAGGAAGAAGAGTTGCGGGTGGCCATGGTAGATGGCCAGAGAATCTTCGATCTCGATATTGAGCTCCCGTCCAGGGAACAAAAAAAAGCCAATATCTATAAAGGTCAAATCACCCGTATCGAGCCCAGCCTTGAGGCCGCGTTTGTCAGTTACGGATCCGAACGCCACGGTTTTCTTCCTCTAAAGGAAATTTCGCGCGAGTATTTCGTCAAAGAGCCCGAACAGGGCGAACGCATCAATATCAAGGATGTACTCAAGGAAGGCCAGCAGATTGTTGTCCAGGTAGAGAAGGAAGAGCGTGGCAACAAAGGCGCGGCGTTGACCACGTTTATCAGCCTTGCGGGCCGTTTCCTGGTTTTGATGCCAAACAATCCTCGCGCAGGCGGGGTGTCGCGCCGCATCGTTGGCACGGATCGCAATCTGGTACGTGACGCATTGCGCGCCATGGAAATTCCCCAGGGCATGGGTGTCATCGTCAGAACCGCCGGCGTTGGCCGCAGCAGCGAAGAGTTGCAGTGGGACCTGGACAACATGCTCAATGTCTGGGAGGCGGTCAAGCGGGCTGCCCTCGAGCGCCCTGCTCCGTTTTTGATCTACCAGGAAAGCAACGCGATCATCCGCGCGCTGCGCGACAATCTTACGGACGACGTCGGTCAGATCCTGATCGATGACCCGAAGGTTTACGAAGAAGCGCTCAGCTTCATCAACAGCGTCATGCCGCACAACGAACGCAAACTGAAGCTTTATGAAGATACGGACGTCCCGCTGTTTACGCGATTCCAGATTGAGAGCCAGATTCACTCTGCATTTGCACACCAGGTGAATTTGCCAGCGGGTGGTAGTGTGGTTATCGATCATACCGAGGCACTAATCTCGATCGATATCAACTCGGCGCGTGCCACCAAGGGTGAGGATATTGAGGCGACGGCATTCAATACCAATCTGGAAGCAGCAGACGAGATTGCACGGCAGTTCAGACTTCGGGATATCGGCGGGCTCATCGTCATCGATTTTATCGACATGTATCAGTCCAGGAATCAGCGCGAAGTGGAAAACCGCCTGCGAGACGCGGTGCGCCAGGATCGTGCCCGAGTACAAATTGGTCGCATATCCCGCTTTGGTCTTTTGGAAATGTCGCGTCAAAGATTGCGGCCATCACTGGGTGAATCCAGTCATACCGTGTGCCCCCGTTGTAATGGCAGTGGCACCATCCGCGATCTGGAGTCACTGTCCCTGGCAGTTTTGCGGCTCATCGGCGAGGAATCACGCAAAGAGCGGACGGCACGTGTCATCGTACAGGTACCGGGCGACGTCGGAACCTACCTGTTGAATGAGAAACGTGCCTGGATAGCAGGTATTGAAGAGAACAGCCACGTGCAGGTGATCATGGTTCCGTCACCCGCACTGGAAACACCGAATTTCTCGATTCGCCGTGTCCGGGATGATGAAACAGATTTGCCCGAGAACTCCGCTGCAAGCTATCAGATGACGGTTTCGGATGAAGACCCGAGTGGTCTGGATTTGCTGAGCGGAAAAACATCGGAGGCGGAAAAGCCCGTAGTTTCCGGGATTGTTCCAAGCACACCGGCACCAACACCTGCACCACCCAAAAAGAGCACCGGACCGGGTGTCTTGTCCAGACTCTGGACAAGAATTCGGGCATTGTTCAGCAGCGGACCGGAGAAAAAGCACGAACGGCCACAGCGTGGCCATCAGTCCCGGGACAGCCGCCATCGTGGCGGTCGAAATCGGCGCAATCAGCGGGGAGAGCAACGGGGTGACAGCCGTCGCGGGTCCGGCCAGCCACGCAAGCGTCGCGAGCAAAGCACGCGTAGCCAAAACCAGAACCAGAAAACCGATGGGGGCAAACCAAAAGGACCTGCTTCGCAACAGGCCCGTAGTGAAAAATCGGACAAGGGAACCAGACGAGGACCGGCCCGCCGTGGTCGCCGTGGCGGTCGCGGTCGCAGACGCGGGCCGGACAAGCGGGACGCGGCGCAGGGTCAGGATAAGGAGCAGCCCCAGACCCAGACCCAGACCCAGACCCAACAACCACAGGCACCTGCGAGCAAACCCACAGAGGATAAGGTGACGGAGCGTGCGGCGCCCAAAAAGAAAACCGCTGCCAGGCGAGCACCGCGCAAAAAGCCCGAAGCAAAGCCCGAAGTAAAGCCCGAAGTAAAGGCAGACACACAGGCGGTTGACAAGCCAAAACAAAAACAGGAATCGAAACCGCCAGTATCGGCGCAACCCGAATCTGCTGAAAAGCCCAGGCAAAAGCCAGAGGCACCCGTAGAAAAGCCAAAGGCACCGGCAGCTGCCAAAACCGAATCTGCGCCAGAGCCCAAAACGGCTCCGAAACCGGCCGGTGACGGCGATGATAAATCCTATACGGTTTGGTCATCGAGCCCTAACAAGGGCAGCCGCGGACCGGGGCGGCGCGAGGACTGGTAAGCGAGGACTGGTAAGCGATGACACGCCGCGGTCATCAACGGCCGCGGCGTATTTCGTTCAGCAGCTCCAGCGATGCAGCCTCTACCAGATCCAGTACCTGCTCAAAGCCGTTCGGACCGCCGTAATATGGGTCGGGCACGTCATCCAGGGCGATGTCTTGCGCGAAACTCAAAAACAGGTGAAGGCGATCCTGGTAGTCATCCGGGCACAGCTCTGAAAGATGCTCATAGTTGAGCCTGTCCATCGCCAGGACGAAATCAAATCGTTCAAAATCCTCACGGCTGACCTTCCGCGCACGAAGTGAGCTGAGATCGATACCACGCGCTCGCGCGGCAAGCTGAGAACGATGATCTGGTGGCTCGCCGATATGGTAGGCGTGCGTACCTGCTGAATCGATATAAAGCTGCAGATCAGGCGTGATCTCATCGCTCAGCTTTCGAAACACACCTTCAGCGGTCGGCGAGCGGCATATATTGCCCATGCATACAAATAATACTTTCATAAAACAATCATACGGGTCTGAAAATACCCACGAACTTCATAACGAGGGATATCAGGATAAGGTAACCAAAAAGGATCGCAATTGATTTACCGACAGCGGCGACAAGGCTTGCAGCATACACCGTCCTGATCGACACAAAAAAATAGATGACGATTGCCAAAAGCAGTGCAACCTGCATTATCAGCGGCAGCCAGTGCTCGTTTGCGGCCTGTTCCAGCGGCAATAGAAAAGCCAACGCCACATAAACGGCGCAATGCAAATGTAGCGCATGGATCAGATGATCAAAATAAAACCGGTGTAGAAACGCCGCTTTCAAAAGAAACGCAAAAGCCGGCAATAACACGAACATCAATTTTGGAAAGGTGTCCGAAAGAAATCTCGCCTGCAGCGCGGCATCGGTCGCACGGGTCTGGCCTTCCTCCAGCAGCATGCCGGTACCCGCGGTCCAGGCCGCGACTACAA
>CBDUSC010000077.1:0-7470 GCA_965369735.1 uncultured bacterium | reverse complement strand
AATGCTTCTGCCTTGTCCGGGGATCGATTCCAGACGCTGGTCAGAAGACCATTTTTGTTAAGGTTCCGCGCCATGGGTGCGCCCATGGCGCCAAGACCGATGAATCCTGTTTTCATAGCCAACCGCCGGTGAATATCTGATGCATGACAATCAATCCCGAACATAGCTCAGAGATGGCGAGCATGTCACGCGTATTGAATGCGGAAAACAAAAACGCCGCGCAGTGCGCGGCGTTTTTCTATGAATTGAGAAAATGGTTAATTACACCATTCATTAACGGCCGCCAGAGCTTTCGCCCGGACTTCGTCGGTTTCTGCGGAGCTCAGGTATTCGCGACCACCATCGGCTGTGGGGCGATACAAGCGCCGATAGTTGTACATATTGTCATACTGTTCGCGGGCCTTTTTACAATTGGACTCGCGCTCTGCCATGACTTCTCTTTGGTCGGTGCGTTCATCGGCAGTTTCTTCAGCTTCATCACCCGCGCGCAGCCGTCTTTGCCGTTCCAGCGCGATGGTCTCTTCGCGCTGCGCATTCACGCGCGCAGTGTTGGTGCGACGTGATTCCACCGGTACCACTTCAAATTTCACGCCCGTGGGAATGGTATCCGCTCTGTCGGTGTAATGGGTTTCGCCGGTGCTGTCTACCCATTTGTACACGTCGGTTGACAGCACTGCAGTACTGATCAACATGCTGACGAGCAATACCAGGCATTTGCGGATCATTTTAGTCACCTTAATGTTTACAACGCTTCTGCATCGGTTTCGCCGGTGCGAATGCGAATGGCCTGTTCAAGGTCAAAAACAAAAACTTTTCCATCGCCGATCTTGCCGGTCCGGGCAACCTGAGTAATCGCTTCAACCACGCGCTCAAGCAAATCGTCCGATATCGCCAGCTCGATCTTCATTTTGGGCAGAAAATCAACAACATACTCTGCCCCACGATACAGCTCAGTATGCCCCTTCTGGCGCCCGAATCCTTTGACTTCCGTCACAGTTATGCCCTGTACGCCAATCTCGGCAAGGGCCTCGCGAACATCATCCAGTTTGAATGGTTTGATAATGGCCGACACCATTTTCATCAGCAATCTCCTTGGCTCCCAGCGCGCAGTCTAGCATCACCGCGGGGCGCCGGTGCACCTCGATCTGACGCGATTGACGCCGATCTTGCAGCGATATGTATGCTAAATGAGTTAAAAAGGCTAGAATCAGTATGAATTTGAGACCATTGTCGCTCAAATCACGTGGAGGGCAGTATGGACCCTAAATTGATCGATGATATCGCCCGGCGTCTGTCCGAGGCCGTACCCGAGGGAATACGGCATTTGCAGGATGACCTGGAGCAGAATTTCCGCTCGGTGCTGCAATCAGCGCTGGCGAAGCTGGACCTCGTGACGCGAGAGGAGTTTGATGTACAGGCAGCCGTGCTCAGACGTACCCGGGAAAAGCTTGAAGAGATGGACAAAAAGCTGGCGCAACTCGAAAAGTGACGGTGCCGGTGTTTAAAAGAACGGTGCCGGTGGTAACTTATTAACTTGTTTGAAAAATAAGTAAATAAATTACCACCGGCACCGTTTTGTATTTCTCCAGTCATTTGCCAGATTCAGGCAAGGTCCCGGGATTTCCATAGCTCTATGCTGAACTCATTTGCGATCGGAGATGCTGATGGGTCTGGCGACGGTGTTCAGTCGTGCCGGGACAAGTCTCGATGCACCGTTGGTATCGGTTGAGATCAATACGGGCGGCGGTCTACCGCAGTTTTTCGTCGTAGGATTGCCTGAGGCGGCTGTACGCGAAAGCAAGGAGCGCGTACGCGCCGCGATTCAAAACAATGGTTACAAGTTTCCCGATGGTCGCATCACCGCCAACCTGGCGCCCGCCGATCTTAGAAAAACCGGTGGGCGTTTTGATTTGCCAATCGCAATCGGCGTTCTGGTTGCGTCGGGTCAACTCAATGCCAGGAACCTGAATCAATACGAATTCGCCGGGGAATTATCCCTGGATGGGTCGTTGCGATCCGTGCAGGGCATTTTGCCATTCGCAATCGCTACGGGTCAGCAAAAAAGAAAACTGATAGTACCGGTGTGTAATGCCAGTGAAGCGGCACTGTGTGCATCGGTCAGCATTCTTGCTGCGAATCATGTGACCGATGTGTGTGCGCATCTCTCGGGCAGCCAAATGCTCAAACCGTGGGTACGCGAGCAAAATAATCTCGGGAAACAAACCGAAGCTGTAAACCTCAATGATGTCCTCGGCCAGGCGCAGGCAAAGCGCGCACTGGAAATTGTTGCAGCGGGTGGCCACAGCTTGTTGTTGAGCGGGCCACCCGGTAGTGGCAAGACCATGCTGGCGCGACGGTTACCAGGTCTCATCCCCAGGCTTTCTGAGTCGGAGGCACTGGAAACCGCCGCTTTGTCATCGCTATCAGGACAGCAGATTGATATTAGCCGGTGGCGGGTTCGACCCTTCCGTGCTCCTCACCACACCGCGTCCAAAGCAGCTTTGATCGGCGGCGGGGCGCGGCTGAAACCGGGTGAGATTTCACTGGCCCACAACGGTGTGTTGTTTCTTGATGAATTTCCCGAGTTTGGGCGCGTACTCGAAGTGTTGCGTGAACCTGTGGAATCGGGTTTTGTGGATATATCGCGCGCGTCAGGGCAGGTTCGTTACCCGGCACGCTTTCAACTTGTTGCGGCAATGAATCCCTGCCCCTGCGGCTTTTTTGGCGACTCCAGTGGGCGTTGCCGGTGTACACCGCAACAGGTCCAAAATTATCGAGGCCGATTGTCGGGTCCGATGCTGGACCGCATCGATATACACGTTGACGTACCGAGGATGAATGCACAGGAAATGTCAGGCATGGATAACGGTGACGATTCCTCGATGGTCGCGGAGCGAGTCCTGTTTGCGCGCAAGCGCCAGATACAGCGCTCGGGCATGTGTAATGCAAGATTGCCGCACGCAATGCTAAGAGAGATTTGCGATCCTGAAAAATCCGTAAAAAAATTGCTGGAACGCGCTGTCGATCAGTTTGGCTTGTCGGCGCGAGCTTGCGATCGTGTACTGCGTGTCGCGCGAACGATTGCCGATCTCCAGGGGAGCGCCGATATCAGTACAAAGCACCTCGGTGAAGCGCTGGCGCTGAGGCAACCCGATGCAAATGCATTTTTTTGAGTGTCAGCCCTATTACTGGCTGTTTTCGACCATGTAGTCGACTGCGGCTTTGATCGCATCATTGGACAAATCAGCGCGACCACCTTTAGCGGGCATCATGCCGGCACTGCCCTGGAATCCATTGATCGCATTGCCATATACCGTGTCCATGCCCTGTGCGATGCGCGGTGCCCAGTTGGCAGTGTCACCAAGCTTGGGTGCACCTGCTACGCCAGCGCCATGACAGACAACACACGCCTGGTTAAACATGTCCTGGCCGTCTATTGCTGAGGCGGCGGATGGTTCTCCGGCTGCGGGTTCTTCTGCTACCGAGCCATCGGTGGTTTCTTCGGGGGCTTCGTCGGTTGCAGTGTCAGCCTCCACTGGCGCAGCCGCGGCGTGACTGGTTGCAGCAACAGTTGGGGTCGCATCGCCACCGGCGACGGATACCTGTCCCACCGGGCGAATGCGTTCTTCAAGACGGGCAATCGCATCTTCATCCCGGGACATCGCATCTTCATGTGAGCCGGACAGCGACTCCGCCACAATCAGGGCAATCAGTGCCAGACCCACAAGGCCGCCGAGTACCAGCAGAAACATGTCAAATAATCGATTGTCTTTGCTCAAAGTGAGTCCCCTGATGAGAGCCGGATGAGACCGCGGAGTATATAAGTATCAGGGGTGCCTATAAAGCACTCAAAACTCCCAGCCGGTGAGATCGTACGTGGCCGGTCTGCCTTCTGGCAGGAACAAAATCGCATCATAGCCAAAAATAATCCGGGAAAATTCCCTGCGCAGTTCCTCAGCAACGTCGTCATTGAGCTTGCGCGCGTGATAGTACTGACGCAGTGGTCTCAGATCCGTGATTTGCCACTCCTGTTCGGGAGCCACCTGGGCAAACAACGGGTACGCGTCCCGGATGGAGTCAGGCTTGCCAAGGTGACTTCCATATGCCACCAGCAGAATACTGAGTGACTCCATGCCATTGGACACCGCAAGCTCCGAGACAAAGTTTCCGATCGGGTAGGCATTGGTGGGGTTGCGACCGCGTGTCGTGTGGTTGCTGCCATACTTGAGC
This sequence comes from uncultured bacterium, assembly GCA_965369735.1. Classification (GTDB taxonomy): domain Bacteria; phylum Pseudomonadota; class Gammaproteobacteria; order Steroidobacterales; family CBDUSC01; genus CBDUSC01. Next base: position 3,240 of record CBDUSC010000077.1, on the reverse strand, counting down.
AAGACTCTGGGCAGCTTCTTATCCAACTCTTTTGCCCGGTTATATTCCTGCATAAAGCGTTTTTTTATGTACGCTTCTCGCACCGTATTGTTGAACAAACCAACCGGTTCACCGGCAACGGCGCGGAAATAATAGTTATATATTTCATCCGAGTTCACCAGGGCATCGATGTAGAACTCTGCGGCAGGGTCTTGCGTCGTTTGCCGGATGTCATCCAGCTTTTGAATCAGCCCGGCTTTGCCATCACCGTTGGCCATATAGTGTGAATTTGCGAGGTCTCTTTTTTGTTCTGCTTTGCGTACATCGGGAAGAGCAATTGAAATCGTGGCCTTGTCTGTTGAGTTTAGGCCGGTTTCCAAAAGTGCATCAAGATAATGGGTGGTACCAAATGCCTGCTCGGCACCCCAGATCGGATATGAACGGCCGCTGGAGATTGCCGCGATATTTGCCAGCATGGTCTGCTCCTGGTCGGATGCAAATGTCAGCCCATAAGGATATTTTTTTGCCAGGGCAACGACCTGATCCAGATCTCCACGCACTGGCTCACTGGACACCATTTGCATCATCAACGGATCTTGTTCGGTAGCGAAATAGTTGAACTCGTGTTGCTGGTGCAGCAATGAGAAAAGCGCTGTCGTGAACAGGGGAATCTCCAGAATGTTGTGGCCTTCGCCAATAACCACAAACTGTGCGTTGTTCGATTCCCGGGTGATGAACTCTGCGCCGGCTCCCCGCAACCCCGACTCGGTAAGAGATATGTCGTAGCTGTTGTCTTTTAGCAGCTCACGAAGAAGATTCTCGTCGGCGATCGCCGATGTTGATGCAAGCAGGGTAAACAATACCAGTGTCCTGATCATTTTGGATTTCCTGTGTGGTGGGTCTGCCCGTGTTGGATGCACTGCAACAGGCAATGGTTGAAGGCTGTGAAACAGAGTGTAATACGGGATAATTGGTAGTCTAGCTGCGCCAGAGCAACTATGCTTGACAGGTAATGCGTTTTCGCCGGAGAGTGCATTTTGAGGCCGGAACCGGGGGGTAAACAATGGCCGATAAAAATTCGCAGCGAAATGATTCCTCATATGGCTGGCTGGCATTGGTTGCTGTCTATGCAGCGGCCGGCTGGGCTGTTGTGGAAATCCTCTCGACGTTTCGGGAAATTCTCGCACTACCGGAACGCCTCGATACCGTTTTGCTGGCCATATTCATTGGCGGTTTTCCGGTAGCCGTATTTGTCTATTGGTGGCGCGGAAGACACCGTCAAACTTCAGCGAGTGCAAACGCCGCGATTGTCCTGGTGGCGGCCACGTTGCTGGCGGTTTTTTCGATCGGGCTGCTGAATGTTTTTTCGCCGCCAGAAGCCGATCTTCCATCGGTAGCAATAATGCCCTGTGAATACGAGGGCGAAGAAGCATATTCCTATTTGGGGAATGGCCTGGCCGAAGAGGTCCATGACCGCCTTGCCCGCCTGTCGGGTTTGCGTGTTGCAGGATGGCGGGCCGTGCAGAACGTGCAAAAAATCGAGACCAGCGATACCAGTATCGCGCAACGGCTTGGCGTGCGGCATTTGGCCCATTGCAAGATCCTCGTTGGCGACGATACGATAAAGGTCACTGCCCGCATTATCGATCCGGCGGATGGCCCGATCTGGACTGGGGACTTTCAGTATGCGGTGACCGATATCGTACAAATACTCGTGGAATTGTCGGAAGTGCTGGCCAATGAACTCAGTGTTCGAATGACAAAGGCAGAAGTGCTGCTGGTTCGGAGCTTGCCAACCACTTCGAGCGAAGCTTACCGGCTTTACCTGCAGGCGCGGTCTGGGTTTGATCGACATCATATACGGGTGAATTCCTGGTACGTGCCCTATATCGACCAGGATGCTTATCAAAAGGCCAGAAATCGCTATGAGCGAGCACTGGAGATTGATACCGATTTTTCTCTCTCATGGGCGGCGCTCGCGAATCTGCATAATGATTATGCGACTATATTTTATGCTAAATCACAAACAGAAGAGATAATGGGGCTTGCATTGAGCAGTGCCGATCGCGCGCTTGAACTGGATGTGTGTTCTGCGGATGCCATCCTGGTCAAAGTGGATCACGCTGATCTTGGATGTTCCGAGATTGAAAAAGAGTACTTGAAAGCCAACCAATGCGAGCCAAACAATCCCCAGGTGTGGTCACGGCTGGCTAACTTTTACTCGCACGCGCAGTTTTGTGAGGAGCCGATGGAGGATCAGTGGGGGAAACTGGGAACTGTCGTCGAGCGCGCCATGCAACTTGATCCTACCAACTGCATGATTGTTAGCCGTCATCTGGGTTTGGATAGCCCCCTTGCACAAAACCTGGGGGCGGTAAATAGCGGCACTGCCGATGATGCCGGTGAATCAGATGTCAATAGTGTTGGCTCTGAAGACCTTGTGAAGGAGGCGACCGACACCATCCGAGCGCTGATATTGATGGATCCAGACTGCACCGACGCGTTCCAATTGATGGCCGATTTCTGGCGTGGCCGTGGGCGAATGGATCTTGGGCTTGCCTGGAACTACAAGCTTTATGTATCCGATCCGGAAAACCCGATATATGCAATGAAACTGGCGGAACGTTACTTGGAGCTGGGGATGCTGGATCAGGTGAAGCCGTGGTTTCTAAAATCCGAGAAGTTGTCCAGAGAAAAGTTTGGCGATGACGATTTTTTTGGTTTTCCCTTGCTTGCCTATACTCTTTTTCTCCAGGGAAATGCAACTCCGACGCTAGAGTTTTACGATCAAATTTTGAAATTTGCACGCGGTATGGAAAGTCCGGACGCATATTACGAAGTCATTAAGGGTTTTCTGGTTATTGGCGATAAAGAACGTGCGGGGAAAGTGCTTTTGGAGGCACTGGAGGTATCTGATACAAAAGACCTGCTCGATCTGGTGCCGCGGCCACCGAGCCGTACTCTTGGGGGAAAATTCGAGGCAATCGATATCGCGATTGCTGCGCGCGCCGAGGATCTCAGCGAGGGTGCCGACAAGCTGCTGGATCTGGCTTACCGCGAAAAATATGTGGGCTTGACCGCACCGGGCCTGGGGCCGGCGTATCACTTTCAATATATGGATGCCCGGCAACGAGCACAGACCGGTAAGGAAACAGAGGCACTGGAGCTTCTGGAGTTTGCGGTTTCGAACCACCAGGGTTACGTAAATCGCCTTTACCCAAGATATTATGAATTGATGGTGGATCCTGCGTTTGCGAGCTT
>CBDUSC010000076.1:0-7471 GCA_965369735.1 uncultured bacterium | reverse complement strand
GGTGTACGCCTGATCCGGCTCGGCGGTGACGAAAAACTCGCCGGGGCCGGGAGAATCGAGGCGATGGCCAGTGATGAAGATCAGGATGAAAACGGCGAAGAAAACAACGGCGAAGAAGACTAAAGAGCTGGATTCTCAGACCCCCATGCGGCGCGTACATAATTTCAGCGCAGGCCCGGCCATGTTGCCGGCAACGGTCCTTGACCGTATTGGCGAGGAGTTGCACGACTGGCGTGGCAGCGGCATGTCGGTGATGGAGATGAGCCATCGTGGGCCGCAGTTCAGCGAGATTGCCCGGAATGCCGAGCGCGATTTCCGCAGCCTCCTGGGTATTTCCGACGAATACGCCGTGTTGTTTTTGCAAGGTGGGGCAACGGGCCAGTTTGCGATGGTTCCGCTGAATCTCAGTCATGCAGATCAGACAGCGGATTACCTGATCACGGGTAGCTGGTCAAAAAAAGCCGTCGAGCAGGCGCGATTGTATTGCAACGTCAATGTGGTAGCCGATACATCGGACACATTATTTACATGCGTTCCGGAACCGGCAAGCTGGCAGCCATCAGGCGGCGCAGCGTATTTTCATTACACGCCAAATGAAACCATCCACGGTGTGGAATTCGGGTTCATACCCGATAGCGATACGCCACTGGTTGCGGATATGTCTTCGACGATCCTGTCACATCCCTTGGATGTCGACAGGTTCGGAGTGATTTACGCAGGCGCTCAAAAGAATATCGGGCCTGCGGGGCTGACCATGGTGATCGTCAGGCGTGACTTGCTTGATCGTGCGCGAGCAGAGGTCCCGGTGATATTCAATTATGAGCAACAGGCCGCCGCAGGTTCTATGCTCAATACACCCCCGACATTTTCCTGGTATGTCGCTGGCCTGGTATTTGAGTGGCTAATTCAAAAGGGCGGGCTGGCTGCAATGGAGACAATCAACAGAGGCAAGGCGGAAAAATTGTATTTGGCGATCGACAAATCATCTTTTTATGCCAACCCGGTAGAGCCGGGCGCCCGCTCGTTGATGAATATACCGTTTACCCTGGCCGATCCTGCGCTGGATACAACATTCCTGGAGCAGGCTGAAGCCAATGAGTTGGTCAACCTGAAGGGCCATAGATCGCTCGGCGGGATGCGCGCCAGCATATACAATGCGATGCCCGAAGAGGGCATCGATGCTCTTATTGAGTTCATGGAGGAATTCGAACGTGCAAACAGCTAACAGCACCGCGACAGACAAAATGAATTACAAGATTCTGACGCTCAATAATATTTCGATGGTGGGTTTGCAACACCTGCCAATCGAGCGATATGAAATCGTGACCGAATGCGAACAACCCGATGCGATCATGCTGCGATCCCTGGATATTCACGATATGAATATCCAGGATTCCGTCAAAGCGGTCGCGCGCGCCGGTGCCGGCGTGAACAACATACCGGTGGAGGCGCTTACCGCGCGCGGGATACCGGTTTTCAATGCACCGGGCGCGAATGCCAACGCGGTAAAGGAACTCGTGCTGGCCGGTTTGTTTCTTGCTGCACGTAATATCTGCCACGCCTGGAGCTATGTCATGGACCTGGATAGCGAAGGCCAGGAGCTGGACAAGGCTGTTGAAAATGGCAAAAAGCAGTTTGCCGGTTTTGAGCTTCCCGGCCGTACCCTGGGTGTTATCGGGTTGGGCGCAGTGGGTGTTGAAGTTGCCAATGCGGCACTGAATCTCGGCATGAAAGTGATTGGGTATGATCCCCAGATGACGGTCGAGCGTGCCTGGCAACTGTCGTCCGGTGTTGAGCAGGCATCCAGCATCGATGAGCTGTTCAGCCGCAGCGATATTGTTACCTTGCATGTGCCGCTGATTGAGAAAACGCGCGGCCTGGTCAACCATCAGCGCCTGAAGCTGATGCATGACAATGGCGCGGTCCTGAATTTTGCCCGTGGTGGAATCGTTGATGATGACGCCATGATCGCCGCGCTCGATTCCGGGCAGTTATCTGCCTATATTTGCGATTTCCCAAACGCCTTCATCAAGAATCATCCTCGGGTCACCGCACTGCCACACCTCGGCGCATCGACAGCCGAAGCAGAGGAAAATTGTGCCGTGATGGTTGCTGAGAATCTCAAGGAATATCTGGAGAATGGCAATATTCGTCACTCGGTCAATTTTCCCAATGCGATCATGCGTCGCAATGGCGGTTCCAGGCTGGCGATATCAAACGCGAACGTACCGAATGTTCTTGGCCAGGTAACCACAACGCTGGCCGAAGCCAACCTCAATATCGCCGATTTGCTGAACAAGTCGCGCGGAGACATTGCGTATACGCTGATCGATATCGATGGTCAGATGACCGATGCAACCGTACAACGCATTTGCGATATCGATGGTGTACTGACGGTACGTGTGATTTGACGGACTCATTTCGAAAACTGGCGGTACCGGGTGTTTGCGACCTGCAACCCTATCAACCAGGCAAACCGATAAAGGAGCTTGAACGCGAATATGGTGTCAGCAACATCATAAAACTTGCGTCAAATGAGAATCCACTCGGCCCCGGCGAAAAAGTTATCAAGGCAATTGAGCGTGCAAGCCGGGATATTTCCCTGTACCCCGACGCCAACAGTTTTGATCTCAAACAGCATCTGGCAGCAAAGCATGCGGTCGATATGAGCCAGATCACCTTGGGTAACGGTTCAAACGAAGTACTGGTACTGCTTGCGGAAACGTTTTTGAAAACGGGCGATGAAGCAATCTATTCGCAGTACGCATTCCAGGTGTACCCGATCGCCATAGGCCTTTCGGGCGCGACCCCGAAGGTCGCACCGGCCAACGCCGCAAGCCATGCGCAACCATTGGGTCATGATCTGGCAGTGATGGAAAGCCTGATCACGGATGACACCCGGATGGTGTTTATCGCAAACCCGAACAACCCAACCGGCACCTGGCTGAAGCGAGATGCGTTATTGGCATTCCTGCAGCGCGTTCCTGATCACGCACTGGTCGTTGTCGATGAGGCCTATATCGACTACGTAGTCGAGCCCGAATATCCTGACTGCAGCGAGTGGCTCGATGAGTTTCCAAACCTGGTCGTGTGCAGAACCTTTTCCAAGGCCTATGCGCTGGCCGGAATTCGTGTCGGGTATTCGCTGTCCCACCCGGATGTCGCCGATCTTTTGAATCGGGTACGCCAGCCATTCAATGTCAATTTGCTGGCACAGGTGGCTGCGATTGCCGCACTGGAGGACACCGGGCATCTCAAACGCTCGGTTGAGATAAATAACTCGGAACGGGACCGGCTCGCCAAAGCCTGCGATGACCTGGGGATACAATTCGTACCGTCGGTGTGCAATTTTTTCCTTATCGATCTGCAGCAACCCGCGATGCCGGTATACGAAGCATTGCTGCGCGAGGGCATTATTGTGCGACCGGTAGCGAATTACGGCCTGCCGGATTGTTTGCGTATCACGATTGGAACGCCCGACCAAAACGGCAGATTGATTACCGCGTTGTCGAAGGTTCTGGCTATTGGTTGAGCCCGTTTTGAATCGGTTTACCATCAGACCGGGTAATGTGTCTGATGCAACGCTGAATGTTCCGGGTGACAAGTCGATCACGCACCGCGCCTATATTCTCGCTGCCATTGCCGATGGCGATTCCAGCATTACAGGAGCGCTGAAAAGCGCCGATTGCGATGCCACGCGCGTCGCGCTGGAGTCCCTGGGTGTTGGTTTTGAGAATCGCGATCACGAGATTATCGTGCATGGGCTTGGTCTGCATGGCCTGAGCGCGCCCGATCAGGAGCTCGACTGTGGTAATTCCGGTACGACAATGCGCCTGTTGATGGGTCTGCTGTGCACGCAGTCATTTGAATCAACGCTGAGCGGTGACGCATCGTTGATGGCCCGACCGATGGAGCGCGTGGCTGAACCATTGAGACAAATGGGTGCGCTTGTGCAGACAAACAATGGCGGTGCTCCGGTTCATATAATGCCCGTTGAACGATTGACCGGCATCCGTTATGAAACGCCCGTCGCCAGTGCGCAGCTCAAATCAGCCATTCTCCTGGCGGGGCTGTACGCCAATGGTGTTACAGATATCAGGGAACCGGATGCAACGCGCGATCATACTGAACGATTGCTGGCGGTATTTGGTGCGGACTGCGACACAAACGAGTTTTTTCGGTTGACTGGCGGGGGTGAACTGGTACCCGCAAATGTCGTCATACCCGGTGATTTTTCATCGGCAGCTTTTTTTGTCGTGGCAGCGCTGATTGGCGGCGACAAACCCCTGACTGTCAGGCACATCGGGCTCAATGAAACCCGTGTGGGCCTTCTGAGCTTGCTAAAACGCATGGGTGCCGACATAAAAATCTCTGATCTGGATGATATGGCCGACTCGGGTGGTGAACCGGTGGGTACGATCACCATTGCACCAGCCCGCACGCGGGGCATCGAAGTCAACGCCAACGATGTTGCAAGCGCTATTGATGAGATGCCGGTGTTTTGTGTTGCCGCCGCCTGTGCCGATGGCAAAACCCGTATTGGCGGGGCCGGCGAGCTTCGCATAAAGGAAAGCGATCGGTTGGCGGCTATCGCAAGGTTGATGGATGTATTGGGCGTTGAGTGCACGCTATTTGACGACGGCCTGGAAATTGTCGGCACGAATGAGTTCAGGGGTGGTGAATATGATGCGGATGGCGATCACCGCATGGCCATGGCAGCCTGCATTGCAGGCCTGCGTTGCAAGACCCCGCTGACCATCGATGGCGCAGGCAACATCAATACATCTTTTCCGGGTTTTGTGGACGTGGCGCGTTCTGCAGGTATGCTGATACAGCTATGAACAAGGTGCCAGTAATCGCTATCGATGGGCCCAGCGGGTCGGGCAAAGGCACCATCAGTCGATTGGTTGCGAACGAGCTGGGATTCCACCTGCTCGACAGCGGCGCCTTGTATCGACTCACGGCGCTGGCGGCGAGCCGGGCAGGGGCAGAGCTGACGGATTCCGCGCGACTTGCGGGTATTGCCGGGAGTATGGATATCCGCTTTGATAGCGATGCCGATGGTGAGGAACTGGTCTACCTCGATGGTGAGGAGGTTTCTGCCGCCATCCGCAATGAAGAATGCGGCGCCATGGCCTCTATAGTGGCGGCCCAGCCACCGGTTCGGACGGCTCTGTTGCAGCTGCAGCGCAGGTTTTCCAGGTCACCGGGGCTGGTAGCCGACGGGCGCGATATGGGCAGTGTCGTATTTCCTGAGGCAGCGCTGAAAATCTTCCTGACGGCAAGCCCGGATGAGCGGGCGCAAAGGCGCTATAAGCAGTTGAAAGGCAAGGGTATTGATGTTAATCTCGCCGCCCTTTCACGGGACATAGCCGAGCGCGACAGGCGAGATGCCGAGCGCGAGGTGGCGCCGCTGAAACCCTGCGAAGACGCAGCCATCATCGACACCACGGGCGTGATGATTGAAGAGGTCGTGAACCAGGTGCTTGCACTATCGCGCGCTTCGATCTGAACCGTCTGAATTAACCGTGTAAAGAAAGTAAGTGCCTCGCATGGAGCGCGGGGTTTTTTTAATTACCGCGTCAGGAAGGATTCCGGCTCGGCATACTAACAGGTGGGTCGCAAGACCCTGGGTTTAACTAACAATGTCTGAAAGTTTTGCAGAATTATTTGAAGAAAGTGAAGTAAGCCAAAAAATGAAACCGGGAACTATCCTCACGGGTAGTGTTGTCGCAGTTGGCCCGGATGTCGTCATCGTAAGTGCCGGCCTCAAATCAGAGGCGGTTATTCCAGCAGACCAGTTTTTCAATGAGAGCGGTGAGCTCGAAGTCGCCGTGGGCGACGAAGTCGAGGTTGCGCTGGATACGGTTGAAGATGGTTTTGGCGAAACCCGATTATCGCGCGATAAAGCCAAACGTGCCCGCACCTGGACGGTGCTGGAAACTGCGTTTGAAGAACAGGAAGTCATTCAGGGAGTGATTACCGGTCGCGTCAAGGGTGGTTTCACTGTCGAAATCGAACATGTAAGAGCATTCTTGCCAGGTTCGCTGGTGGATGTACGCCCTGTGCGCGATCCGTCATATCTCGAAGGCAAGAGTCTCGAATTCAAGGTGATCAAGCTGGATGCCAAACGCAATAATGTTGTCGTTTCGCGTCGTGCAGTCGTCGAGGCTGAATACAGTGCCGAACGCGAAGCCTTGCTTGAGAGCCTGCAGGAAGGCAATAGCGTCAAGGGTATCGTCAAGAACCTCACCGATTATGGTGCGTTTGTTGATCTTGGCGGTATTGATGGCCTTTTGCACATTACCGATATGGCCTGGAAACGCGTCAAGCATCCGTCGGAGGTCGTCAATGTCGGCGACGAGATTGATGTCAAGATCCTGAAGTTCGACCGGGAACGTACCCGCGTATCGCTGGGTATCAAGCAGCTTGGTGCGGATCCGTGGCAGGCGCTGCAGCGCCGATACCCGCCGAACACCCGCTTGTTCGGCAAGGTCACCAATATCGCTGATTATGGTTGCTTCGTTGAAATCGAAGAGGGCGTCGAAGGCCTGGTGCATGTCTCAGAAATGGACTGGACCAACAAGAACGTCAACCCGAACAAGGTTGTACAGGTAGGTGATGAGGCTGAAGTCATGGTTCTGGAAATCGACGAGGAACGCCGTCGTATTTCACTGGGCCTGAAACAATGTAAGTCCAACCCCTGGGCCGAGTTCGCCACGACCCACAATCGTGGTGACACCGTGTCGGGTCAAATCAAGTCGATTACTGATTTCGGTATCTTTATTGGCCTGGACGGTGCGATCGATGGTCTGGTTCACCTTTCGGATATTTCCTGGGATGTGGTTGGCGAAGAAGCTGTCCATAATTTCAAAAAAGGCGACGAGGTTGAAGCGGTTGTTTTGGCAATCGACCCTGAACGCGAGCGTATATCGCTTGGTATCAAACAGCTCGAAAAAGATCCGTTTGCCAGTTTCCTGGCGGAACATCCGAAGGGCAGTATTGTCAAGGGTACGATTACTGAAGTGGATGCCAAAGGCGGCACAGTGGATCTCGGTAACGGCATCGAAGGCCATTTGCGTGCCAGCGAATTGTCGCGTGACCGGGTTGAAGATGCACGCACCGTCTTGAAAGTTGGTGAGGAAATCGAAGCCAAGTTTACCGGCATGGATCGCAAGTCTCGTATTGTTGCGTTGTCCATCAAGGCCAAGGATATCCACGAAGAAGAACAGGCTGTTCAGAGCTACCGCTCTGAATCCGCCGCTTCAGGCACCAGCCTGGGAGAACTGCTGAAAGAGCAGATTTCCGGCGGCGACAAGTCCTGAACATAATGCCGCCGCCCTGAAAAAAATCAGGGCGGCGGTGCTTTTTTAGGCTCGCCATATGGCCAAAAATGGTGTAAGTTATCGAAACTAAAGGATAAAATAAAAACAACGGGCACCTTTATGACCAAGTCGGAACTCATCGAAAT
>CBDUSC010000075.1:0-7496 GCA_965369735.1 uncultured bacterium | reverse complement strand
TTGTTGTGCTGAGCCTTGCTGGCATGAGCGACTCCGGTTTTGCCGCAACTATCGCCACGTACAAAATACAGATAAGCCCGAATCTGAAAACGCTCGCTGTCCACGTGACTCCGTCGCCAAATCAGGAGTTTTCGTTACTGCAACCCCTCGCTAGCGATGCATGGGATCGTCTTGACAAGAGTAGTTTGCAAGGCTGGTCAGTTACAAAGGACGGACTCGCGCCATCGCCAGGTGCTCGGCAGTATCGGTATTCAACCGATATCGGTGGCGGTATCAGGGGATGGATCATGAGCAGTTTCCTGATGGAAGTAGCTGTTCACAAGACAGACTCCCGGGACTGGTTCTGGGTGCCGGAGGAATGGCAGGCAAACGATACAATACAGGTCGAGTTTGAGATTCCCGACGGGCTATCGATTTCGGTGCCATGGGAGCAGGTTTCGGACGGAGCTGATGGACCCGATGCGCGCGGACATTACCTTGCCCGACCGGTCATGCTGTTCAACAAAAGTACGGTGGTGTTCGGGCCGCTGGAACTGGCGCAGTTGAAGTTACCAGGTGGAACACTGAACCTTGCGATCGCTGCAAAAACGCCGGAAGCCAGGGATCGCTATAAAGCCTGGACGAGGCAAGTCGCTGAAACCGTTGTTCAGGAATTTGGCCGGATGCCGGTGGCGTCCACTCAGGTTGTCGTTATGCCGACCTGGTTCGGCAGCGATCCGGTGCCTGGGGGCGAGGTGAGACGTGGCAACGGATCAGGACTCATGCTGATCCCAAACAACGACGCAACATCATCCGAACTGCTGCACGACTGGACCTTGTATCATGAATTTACACATCTGTTTCACCCATTTCTTGGCAGTGAGGGACGCTGGGTTGCCGAAGGAATCGCGAGCCACTATCAGAACGTTCTTAGAGCGAAGGCAGGAGTAGCATCCGCCGAATTTGCCTGGCAACGAATGGTGGCCGGTTTCGCTCGCGGCGAGCGGCAAACTCATGATGGAGAAACGGTTGCAAATGGCGGTTTGATGCGCACCTACTGGACCGGCGCAGTCATGGCTCTGGAGCTCGATATGCGATTGCGACAGCATGGTGGGGCGACTCTAAGCAGCGTACTCGGTGAATTCGCGGATTGTTGTCTTCCAGCACCCCGATCCTGGCAGCCGATCAAATTCATGCAAAAACTCGATGTGATCAGCGATACCAAATTGTTCACGGGGTTATATAGACAGTATTCGTCCAGCACAGAGTTTCCGAACTACAAAGAATTGTTGCGTGAACTGGATATCGACAGTTCTGCAGACACGCTGACATTCGGCGTATCAGCCTTGCGTGATTCAATAATGAATGCAGCGATCGCCGCTATAGACTGAGCGGGCCTTCAGCTTATCGGTTCAAACCGTGCCTGGAAAAATCGCAGGTACTCAGGTTCATACACCATTTTTAACCCGCGAATCTCATCGCGCCGTTTGTAGACATCGATGACAGATTCTGTGACTACATCCATATGGGCCTGGGTATAAACGCGCCGCGGAATGGCAAGCCGCACAAGCTCCAGAGCCGGGCGACGATTTTTGCCAGTCTCCGGATCGCGCCCGGCAGATACGTTGCCACGCTCCATGGTACGAATACCGGATTCGATGAACAGCTCAGCAGCGAGCGCTTGCGCCGGGTACTCATCCTGATCCACATTCGGCAGGAACCGTTTCACATCGATGAATATCGCATGCGATCCAATCGGCGTAACGATCGGGATACCAGCGTTCTGGATATTCTCGCCCAGGTAACGCACCTGACCGATACGGGCAACCTGGTGATCTTCTGTAGCTGCCTCCCGAACGCCCTGGGCCATGGCCTCCATGTCCCGCCCCGTGAGACCGCCATAGGTATGCAGACCCTCATAAACGACAACCAGGTTTTGCGCCCGTCTGAATAGTTCATCGTCGTTACAGGCAAAAAAACCGCCGATATTGACCAGCAGGTCTTTCTTGGCCGACATGGTGCAGCCGTCGGTCATATCACAAATCTCTCTCAGAATTTCGCGGACTGACTTATCTGCATAGCCGTCTTCGCGTTCCCGGATGAACCAGGCGTTCTCCATCGTGCGCGTCGCATCAAGCATGATCGGGATGTCATGTTTACGGCAGTAGCTGTGTAATTCCCTGAGGTTGGCCATCGAGAAGGGCTGACCACCTGCCATGTTCACATTACCTTCAAGACTGATGTAGGGCACGCGCTTCGCGCCAACCTCCTGCACAAGCCGATCCAGCTTGTTGATGTCTACATTGCCCTTGAACTGGAATGTGCTCTTTGGGTCATGCGCCTCATCAACGATGACATCTATGAAGGTTCCGCCAGCCAGTTCCTGGTGCAGGCGCGTTGTCGTGAAGTACATGTTGCCAGGTACATAATCGCCCGGCTTGATGAGAATCTGGGACATCAGGTGTTCTGCGCCACGACCCTGGTGCGTCGGCACCAGATGTTTGTAACCGTAGTATTCCCTGATAACCGCTTCGAGGTGGAAAAAGTTCTCGCTACCTGAATAAGCCTCATCACCCAGCATTAACCCCGCCCATTGCTTGTCGCTCATCGCGGCGGTACCGGAATCTGTCAACAGGTCAATGTAGGTGTCCCTGCTCCGGGTCAGGAAGGTGTTGTATCCGGCTTCGCGAATCGCCTGTTCGCGCTCCTCCCGCGTCGTCATCCTGAGAAGCTCGACCATCTTGATCTTGTATGGCTCGGCCCAGGTGCGTTTTTCCGTTTTTGGCATATTCATAATTCATCCATGACTGATCCAGTCGAACCTGGCTGTGAAATGTCTCAGGAACTTTGGTGCCCGCACGATACGCATACCGCGGATATCGCTGCGTCTTTCCCAAACGAGATTGATCGCTTCGAGCACGTAGTCCATGTGGCTTTGTGTGTAAACCCGGCGGGGAATGGCAAGACGCACCAGATCAAGACGGGCAGGGCTTTCTTCCCCTGAATGTGGATCCAGGCCGAACATGACCGTGCCGATCTCGACGCCGCGGATACCCGCTTCGAGATACAGTTCAACAGCCAATGACTGGCCGGGATACTGCAGTGGTTCTATGTGAGGCAAAAAGCGCCGGGCATCGAGATAAACTGCATGCCCACCGGCTGGAGCGACAACCGGGATACCCGAATCGCGTAAATGTTCGACAACATATCGCGTTGAGAACAACCGGTAATCAAGATAGTGCTCGTCCAGTATTTCACGAAGACCAACGGCAATCGCTTCGAGATCGCGACCTGCCAGGCCGCCATAGGTAGGAAACCCTTCCGTGAGAATCAAAATGTTGCGTTCCCGGTGTGCAAGCTCGGCTTCGTTGGTGCACAAAAAGCCGCCAATGTTTGCAAACGCATCCTTCTTTGCCGACATGGTGCAACCATCGGCATAGCTGAACATCTCGCGCGCGATATCAATCGTTGGTGTGTTTTTGAATTCCGGTTCACGTCGCTTGATGAAATGAGAATTCTCGGCAAAGCGGCAGGCATCGATATAGAAAGGTATGCCAGCGTCTCGTGCAACCCGGCTGATTTCACGCATGTTGGCCATTGAAACCGGTTGGCCACCACCGGAGTTGTTGGTCACGGTGACCATGATGAGCGGAATGCGCTCCGCTCCCTCTTTGGCCACGAGTTTTTCCAGTGCCGCAATATCCATATTGCCCTTGAACGGGAAACTGGAGTCGAGATCATCGGCTTCGGTACACGGCAGGTCTATGGCTTTGCCGCCGCAGTACTCGATGTTCGCCCGGGTTGTATCAAAATGGGTGTTGTTTGGAACAATGGAATCGGTGTTTACCATGACGCTGAACAAAATATGCTCGGCCGCGCGTCCCTGGTGAGTCGGGATAACCTGTTCAAAACCGAATATGTCTTTCACCGTATCGCGGAAGCGATACCAGCTTCGGGCGCCTGCATAGGATTCATCACCGCACATCATGGCGCCCCAGGCTTCCGATGACATCGCGCTGGTTCCCGAGTCGGTCAACAGATCAATGATTACGTCCTCTGCGCGCATCAAAAACGGATTGTAATGGGCTGCCTTGATGAACTGCTCGCGTTCATCGCGAGTGGTCAACTTGATTGGCTCCACCATCTTGATCCGGAATGGTTCGATGACGGTCTTCATGATTCCCGGGGCTCCTGGTTCTCCTGATTCTCATGATTGAGGGGCACGGCGTATACTGAGTTTCACGATAACTGCCAAAACAGCTGTAGGCGATACGTAGAACTGCCTACACAGAGTCGCATTGAGCAACGGAGCGGGTCATGAACACCGCAGGATCTGTCAGTTTTACCGGCGCACTTGTTTTGGCAGTGCTTGTTTTGACCGCATGCGCAGAGGTTGATGCCGATTCAGATCTTGCCAGTTTGAGACACCAGCTGGTTGAAATAGAGAAACTCACCGTACCCGATATGGATCGTTATCTCGCGTTTTTCGCAGATGATCTTGTACTGATGCCACCTGATCGACCGGCGATTCACGGCAAAGTCGATGCAAAAGATTTTTACGATTCGGCTTTCTCGGGAATATCGTCGTTTGTTATCGACTACAGCGAACCCGAAATCGACATCTCAGGAGAACTTGCGGTACGCAGATATACTGCGGTGGTCGAGATTCAATACCCCGACAACGAAGTTGTTGTAATGAACAAGTACATCGATGTTTTAAAAAAGACGGACGACGGGTTGTGGAAAATTAAAATACATGCCTGGGGATCGAATCAATAAAAACAGGAAGCAAAAGCAATATGGCAATACCAATGATCTCACTGTCAAAGACAGCCGAGCGCCGATACTACCTTGCGATGTGCCTGTATATCCTGCTGGTTGTCATAGTCGGATTCTGGCCAACTTTTTACGGGCCATTGTTCTCAGGTACCCTGGATCTGAACAATATTCTCAAATTCCATGGAGTCATCTTTTCCAGTTGGGCACTCATACTCGTCATGCAGGCCGCGCTGGTATCAACCGGGCGTATCGCATTACATCGTAAGCTTGGTATTTTTGCCGCCACGTATGGTGCATTCCTGGTGCTGGTTGGGTTCTACACGATGTACAACAAGTTCGTTACAAAAATGGCTGCCGGTGACGAATTTGGCGCGCATAGTGGCTGGCTGATTGCGCTGGTCGATATGGTGCTATTCAGTACCTTCATGACCCTGGCGATTGTTTATCGCAAAAAACCCGATGTTCACAAGCGCCTCATACTGGTCGCGACCGTCGCAATTCTGGGCGCGGCCGCTGGTCGCATGCCATTCCTTCCCAATATTCCGTTGATCATGGCAGTTTTTATGGCACCCATTCTGGTCGGGATAATTTTCGATCTGCTTACGCGCCGTCGGGCTCACGCCGTGTATGTAATCGGGCTGGTTGTTTATCTCGTATCCTTCGTGCGAGTTCCGCTACGGGAATCGGATGCCTGGGTTGGATTTTCTCGTTGGCTATACAGTGTGTTGACGTGAACCAGTGTCGCTATGGACGATCCGCGGCCGTATAGCCAACGCCCTCGATCAACCCGCCATCAGGCGCCGTGGCACCGACGGCATTGCTAAAGGTAATCGGAATCGAATTGGGTTTGTTGAAGCTCGTCCGGTCCCTGAACGCCTGGAAATGCAAATGCGCACCGGCTGAGTTCCCGGAATTTCCGGCCAGGCCGAGGAGATCGCCCTGTATCACCTGTTGCCCCTGGGTCACCATGGCGCCGCCTTCCATCAAGTGCGTATAACGAATCACCGTGAGGTCGTCGTGTTGGATAAACACATTGTTCTCATGGCCTTCGATATGGTCGTTGTCTGAAAACTGATCATTGACAATGATCGCGGTTCCCGCTCGCGATGCATAAATCGGATCGCCCATGCCCAGGCTGAAATCGTATGCGAAAGTTTCCTTGTGCCCGCCGCGCGTTGAACAGTTGCCCTGGAACATGGTGTAGCTGACGCCGACATCCCAGGGTAGCGTATACGGCGAACTCGCCGGTGGAGTGAAAACTCCGGTATCGCAAAAAGTTTGCGTCGATGTCGTCGCACCGCCGCCACCGCTACTGCTGCCGCCACCACCACAGGCGGTCAATGACAGGGTAACGAGCAATATGGGCCCAACATGCTTCAAGGCCACAAGCTGTCCTTTGTACTTCACAGCCCTCTTTATATACCAGGCTCGCGCCTGTTTGGTTTAGGCCGGGCTAATGTTTTTGAAATGGAAAGCAAAGGGCACCGGCACCGAAATCCGCTAATCTTTACAGCGCGGCGGCCACAATGTACGATACGCTTCGTAATACGGCAGCCAGGCGCTGCGAGCTGGGGGCAAAAAGAATGAAAAAATCGTTAATCGCGTTGTTATTCCTGAGTCTGCTTACTTCCTGTGGCGGGGGTGGCAGCTCCGGCAGCGGCGCTGCAGCGCAGAACACTCCGCCACCCCCACTCCCACCACCCCCACCCGGGTCGACTGTCGCTGAGCAACTTGCAGAAGATCTGAATGGTCTTCCACTCGACGAGTTCTACCTGGAATCATACGCAGCACTTTGCGCACGCAGCCCGGAGTTTGTCGTATGGCGGGCACTCGCCACCTTGTGCCCGGTGAATGGCGTTCGTCTGGATAATTATACCGACAGCTACCAACGCGACACATTTGCCATGTTCCAGGTCGTGTTGGAAGCCTTGCAAAACTATAACCCCTCGACATTGAAATCCTCGAAAACCAATGGCAGCTCAACACTGGCTGCCGATGATCAAGTGGACTTTGATGTGTACCAGTGGTTCCTGCAGGATGAGATCGACAGGCTCGAATTTATTTACTACGACTTCAAAGCCACTTATGCGATTTTCGGTATTCAGGAAGATACGCGTACGCTTTTTACCGATATCCATCCGCTGGTTACACGACAGGACGCGGAAGACTACGTCACCCGGCTTGACGCCGTCCTGGAGAAGTTTACCCAGATTGCCGACCATCTTTTTTTGCAGCGTGACGCCGGTGTCGTTGAGCCGGCGCTGACAATGGATGTTTCTATCTTTTACATGGGCGAATATGCCGATGGCAGCGTCGATGAAAATCCATATTTCACAAATTTTCGCGACAAGCTTGGCTTGATTGCGAATCTGAGTGACGCCGATCGACAAGATCTGCTGGATCGTGCCCATGCAGCAACCACCAATAGCGTAGTAGTCGGTTATCAGTATCTGCGCCAGGCTTTGCAAATTTTACTGAATAGCGCCTCATCCTCTATAGGTGTGGGTCAGTTTCCACGCGGTATTGAATACTACGATTACATGCTCAGGCATCACACGACCACCGATTTAACCGCGGCCCAGATCCATCAACTGGGTCTTGACGAGCTGGATCGCATCCATTTCGAGATGCGGCTGATTTTTGATCAGCTGGGGTATCCGCAAGATGAAACATTGCAGGAGCTTTATGGCCGCGTCGCTGTTGACGGCGGCATCATTCCTGCAGCGGATGTTCTGGCA
>CBDUSC010000074.1:0-7650 GCA_965369735.1 uncultured bacterium | reverse complement strand
CCGGTGGCTGCTTTGACCAATGGTGGTCCGCCCAGGAAAATCGTGCCCTGGTTGCGAACAATAATGGCTTCATCGCACATCGCCGGAACATAGGCGCCACCCGCCGTGCAGGAGCCCAAAACGACCGCTATTTGCGGTATGCCGCAGGCAGAGAGGCGGGCCTGGTTGTAAAATATTCGACCAAAGTGTTCGCGGTCCGGGAACACTTCGTCCTGCATCGGCAGGAACGCACCACCGGAATCGACAAGATAAAGACAGGGCAGGTTGTTCTCGCCAGCAATCTCCTGCGCCCTTAGATGTTTTTTCACCGTGATGGGAAAATAGGTGCCGCCTTTTACAGTAGCGTCATTGGCAACGATCATGACTTCCTGATCGGCTACGCGACCGATACCGGTGATCAAACCTGCACAGGGAGCCTGGTTTTCGTACATGCCATAGGCGGCAAGTTGTGATAACTCGAGAAACGGGCTGCCATCGTCCAGCAATGCTTCTATGCGTTGACGCGGGAGCAATTTTCCGCGTGCAAGGTGCTTGTCCCGCGCGCGTTCGCCACCACCTTGCGCAACCTCATCGGATACGTGCCTGAGATCATCAACCAGGGCCTGCATCGCTACGCGGTTTTCCTCGTACGCCTCGCTGGCCGTATCAATGTGTGTATCGAGGACGGGCATTTGGGCGACAGGGTTTATTCGGTTTCGATAGCGATGGCGGTCGCTTCGCCACCGCCGATGCACAGGGATGCAATGCCCCGTTTGAGACCTCGATTTCTCAGCGCGTGTATCAGTGTTGTAATGATACGTGCGCCGGTTGCACCGATGGGGTGACCCAGCGCGCAGGCGCCACCGTTGACATTGAGTTTTTCGTGCGGGATACCGAGTTCGCGCATCGGCGCCATCGCAACACAGGCGAATGCTTCGTTGATTTCAAAAAGATCAACATCATCATTGCTCCAACCCAGTTGCTCCTGCAGATTTTTGATCGCAGATACCGGTGAAGTGGTAAACCACTCCGGTGCCTGCGCAAAACCGCTGTGACCTGCAATGCTGGCCAGCGGCTTGATGCTGCGCGATTCAGCCTCTGATGCCCGCATCAATACCAATGCTGCTGCGCCATCCGAGATAGATGAAGAACTGGCAGCGGTAACGGTACCACCATCGCGCTTGAATGCCGGGCGCATGGTCGGGATTCTATCCAGATCGCATTTGTACGGTTCTTCGTCTTTGTCGACGACGGTTTCACCCTTGCGCGTCTTGACCGTAACCGCTGCAATTTCGTCGGCAAATGCACCGCCGTCATTCGCGGCTATGGCGCGCTTTACCGACTCAATGGAGAAATCATCCTGTTCCTCGCGGGTAAAGCCGTATTTATCCACGCACTGTTCGGCAAAGTGGCCCATCATGTTGCCGTCATATGGATTCTGCAGGCCATCAAAAAACATGTGATCCAGCACCTGCTGGTGGCCCATTCGATAACCGCTGCGCGCCTTTGGCAGCATGTACGGGGCGTTGCTCATCGATTCCATGCCACCCGCAAGTACGATATCCGCAGACCCGGCGGTAATCAGGTCATTCGCGAATTTTGCCGCTTTCATGCCCGACCCGCATACCTTGTTTATGGTCGTGCAACCGACAGATTCGGGTATCCCCGCTGCAAGCGACGCCTGGCGCGCCGGTGCCTGCCCGATACCGGCAGGCAAGACACAACCAAAAATCACTTCGCCGATGTCCGCGGCATCGATGCCGGTGTCCGAGAGCGCTGCCCTGATCGCGGTTGCCCCCAGGTCAGGGGCGCTGACCGGCGACAGGGCGCCCTGGAACGCACCTATAGGGGTGCGTTTTGCCGCCACAATTACAATCTTGTCATCGCTCATTTCCGAATGTCTCCAAACCTCAGTCGCTGGCCGTTGCCTTGAACAACTCGCGACCGATCAGCAATCGCCTGATTTCCGTTGTGCCAGCTCCGATCTCGTATAGCTTTGCGTCACGCAACAGGCGGCCGGTGGGGTATTCGTTTATATACCCGTTTCCACCCAATGCCTGTATTGCCTCCAACGCACAGCTGACAGCGGATTGCGAGCAGTACAGCAAGCAGGCAGCCGAGTCCTGGCGTGTGGGCATATTGCGATCGAACTGCTCCGCCGTGCGATAGGCAAATGCACGGCTGGACTGCAACGCAGTGTACATATCCGCAATCTTGCCCTGCATCAGCCCAAAGCTGCCGATTGCTGCTCCAAACTGTTTGCGATCGTGAACGTATGGCATCACTACATCCATGCAAGAGGCCATGATTCCTATGGGCCCGCCTGACAGCACCAGGCGCTCCGAATCCAGACCCTTCATCAAAATATAAACACCTTTGTTGACCTCGCCGAGCACGTTGCTATCGGGAATTTCACAATTCTCAAAAACAAGCTCGCAGGTGTTTGATCCGCGCATACCCAGTTTGTCCAGCTTTTGCGCAGTGCTGAACCCATCCATGTCTTTTTCGACAATAAACGCAGAAATACTTTTTGAGCCCTTGTTCGCGTCGTCCGTGCGCATGTAGACCAGTGCGACATTCGCCTCGGGGCCATTCGTGATCCACATCTTGGATCCATTCGCCAGCCACGCACCGTTTTGATGCACGGCCTTGCAGCTCATCGACCCTACGACATCGGAGCCTGCGCCGGGTTCGGACATTGCCAGCGCGCCAACCCATTCACCGGAACACAGTTTCGGCAGATACTTCTGGCGTTGCTCTTCACTGGCGTTGACATAGAGGTTATTGACGCAAAGATTGGAGTGAGCTGCATATGACAAACCCACCGATGCGGATGCGCGCGAGATTTCTTCCATCGCCACGACATGGGCAAGGTAGCTCATCCCGGAACCACCATATTGTTCCGGAATCGTGACACCAAGCAGACCCATTTCACCAAACTGGGGCCACAGATCCTGCGGAAATTCATTTGTGAGGTCGATATCTGCCGCGCGCGGCGCAATTTCGCTTTGCACAAATTTGCGGACCGCGTCTCGCAGCATGTCGAGATCTTCATTGATGTGGGTATTGAGTTCGATCACGTCGCACCCGGCTTCTTTATCGGGCCAGCCATCACACAATTGCCGTTGAATGTGCCTTGCGGCCCGACAAGCGGTCCTTGAATGCCTTGGTATAGGGCATTTTGGTCTTCGCTATGGATCGGATACGTTCTTCTGCAAGGCGATCGGCTGCCTGCCAGCTGGGTATTCCATCGCGCTCTGCGATCCGGAAAATATTGCCCATAATATTGTAGATAGTCCTGACCATCATTTCGGCACGCTCCCGGTTATAACCTTGCAATTCAATGGCGACATTCATCAGACCGCCAGCATTGATCGCATAATCCGGGGCATAAACGATGCCCTTTTGCTCTAGCTCTGTACCACATTCCTCGGTATCGAGCTGGTTGTTTGCCGCACCAGCGACAATCTTGAACTTCAGTTTTGCCAGGGTCTTTTCGTTGATGACGCCACCCAATGCGCATGGGGAAAATACATCTGCATCAACATTATAGATGTCGTCCAAGGCTACTGCTTCAGCCCCGTGGTCATCGACCATCTGCTGCACACGCTCATTGTCCATATCTGTGACAAATACTTTTGCACCTTCTTCGCTCAGTCTCTTGACAAGGTGCCCACCGACATGACCGACTCCCTGCACCGCAAAACTGAGTTTGCCTGGATCGGTATGGCCATATGTCTTGTTCAGGCAGGCTTTGATGCCCATCAGCGTCCCATAGGCTGTAAACGGGGAGGGATCACCGCTGCCGCCATGCACCGAATGTACGCCAACCACGCGATCGGTCTCCTGATAGATGTAGTCCATGTCCTCGACGCTGGTGCCAACGTCTTCCGCTGTGATGTAGCGGCCGCCCAGCGAACCTACAAAACGACCGAGATTACGGAACAATGCTTCGCTTTTATCCTTTGCGGGATCACCGATCAGCACGGCCTTGCCACCACCCAGGTTGAGACCGGCAACCGCTGCTTTATAGGTCATTCCTTTTGACAAACGCAGGACATCGGTAAGCGCTTCTTCTTCGGTGGCATATGGCCACATGCGCAACCCCCCAAGTGCGGGACCCAGCACGGTATTGTGAATGGCGACGATCACCTTCAGGCCGCACTTGCTGTGAAAAAACACAACTTCTTCGTGGCCCATCTCCGCAAGGGTGTCGAACAATTCCATAAAACCTCCTGTAGAAAAATGTCACCGCGGCAAATCCGGCCGCATGCAATCCGGATCAGCACGGCAGACTCGCTCAATCCTGCGAGAAATCTGTACGCTGGTGATGCCGGGCACTGCGGTCGACTCCTACCGATGCACCAGAATGCGTTTGTATTGTGCCGGTGGCCCGAAAACAGCGGCGGCCATTATAGTCGGCCCGCTCGAATCCTGCATCAAATCTGGTTTGCTGCGCTGCGACAATCGGTGGGCGCCAGCATTGCCGGTATAATAAATCGTTTGTACCAACGACAGGCAGCCACGATATATGAGTATAGCGGCAGACCAGGTCCGCCCGAAGACCGGGAAGCAACAGACCTCGCCTCTGAGGTTTATCACTGCTGCGTCATTGTTTGATGGCCACGATGCAGCCATAAACATCATCCGTAGACTCATTCAGTCCCAGGGCGCCGAGGTCGTGCACCTGGGCCATAACCGCAGCGTGGCCGATATCGTTACTGCTGCAATCCAGGAAGATGCCGACGCAATCGCGTGCAGCTCATACCAGGGCGGGCACATGGAATATTTCAAATACATGGTAGACATGTTGCGCGACAAGGACGCCGAGCATATCCGCGTGGTAGTCGGTGGTGGAGGCACGATATCTGCGCAAGAAATTGAAGAACTGGAAAAATATGGCGTAGAAAAAATCTACACACCGGGTGATGGCATGAGTATGGGTCTCACCGGCATGATTGAGGATGTCATCGATCGCGTAAACAGTTGGTCGCGGCCGGTTTTCAAACCAGGACCGGTTGATGCCGGTGACGTTGGCACGCACGGGCAGATTGCGCAAACCATCTCGCTGCTGGAATCTTCGGTCGATGACCCGGCCCGTGTCGATGCCATGCGCGCAACCTGGGTAGGGCAGGAAAAATATGTACCGGTTATCGGTATCACCGGCACGGGTGGTTCGGGAAAAAGCAGCCTGACCGATGAGTTGCTAAATCGGTTTGCACGCAGCTTTGCGGATACCCGAATCGCGGTGATTGCTGTCGATCCAACCCGCAGGCGTACCGGTGGTGCCTTGCTCGGTGACCGCATACGCATGAACTCTCTGGGCGCGAGCCCGGTTTTTATGCGCTCTGTTGCGACGCGCCGCCAGCATCTGGCGACAAGCGCGGTTTTGTCCGACACAGTCAATTTTCTCAAGTACGCAGGCTTTGACCTGATCGTGATCGAAACCGCGGGCATCGGCCAGAGCGATACCGAGATTGTCGATCTGGTCGATCTGTCGCTATACGTCATGACAAGTGATTACGGCGCGGCCAGCCAGCTTGAAAAAATCGATATGCTGGATTTTGCGGATCTGGTTGTACTCAATAAATTCGAAAAGCGCGGCTCGGAAGATGCGCTGCGTGATATCCGCAAACAGCTCAAGCGGAACAAACTGGCATTTGATGCCAGCGATGAAGAACTGCCTGTCTATCCGACCATCGCAAGCCAGTTCAATGACCCCGGTGTCAATCGTCTGTTTCTTGCGCTGTGCGCGGACATCGGGAATCTTGAGCATCAGGAAACAAAAAACTGGACCCCGGGAACGGAATTCGTGACGGGCGAATCGCGCAAACAGGCCATTGTGCCGCGGAATCGGTCCCGATATTTGGCGGAAATCTCGGAACAGGGGCGTATTCTCAAGGAAAGCCTGGAACAAAGCTTTGCAGCGGCAAGCCGCGCCTGGAATTGCTTCGAGGCCTTGCGCACGCTGGCTGATGAGGCATTGCCTGATCCACTGGATCCCTATCCGGCTGCCGCGACAAACGATGACAGCGATGCCACCACACTGCGTTTGCGCATCGAGTACAACCAGGCGTTACAGCAAACCGGGTCAGAAGCCGTTTCGGCCCTCAAAGCGTGGCCTGAGAAACTTGCCGGCGTCGAACGGGAGCAATTTTCTTATGCCGTGCGTGGCAAGGAGATCAGCGGCGACAATTACACGACATCGCTGAGCCGGCTATCCATCCCCAAGATCGCGGCACCGCATTATCGCGACTGGGGTGAAATTCTGAGATTTATCGCGCTCGAGGGTTTGCCGGGTTCATACCCGTATACCGCGGGCGTGTACCCGTATCGTCGCGAGCAGGAAGACCCGACCCGCATGTTTGCCGGGGAAGGAACCCCGGAGCGTACAAACCGGCGTTTTCACTATCTGGCAGGGGGTCACGACGCGACTCGTCTGTCGACCGCGTTTGACTCGGCGACGCTATATGGCGAGGACCCGGACGAGCGACCCGATATTTATGGGCGCATTGGAAATTCGGGGGTATCGATTGCAACACTGGATGACATGAAAAAGCTTTATTCGGGTATTGATCTGTGTGCGCCGACAACATCCGTGTCGATGACGATCAATGGCCCTGCGCCGATCATTCTGGCCATGTTCATGAATACCGCGATTGATCAGAAGGTCGAACGCTACTTGCTGGACAACGGGAGGATGGACAAGGCCCAGGCAAAAATCGACAAGCTTTTAAAGGATAAACCCAGGCCTGAATACAGTGGTGATTTGCCCCCGGGTCACAGTGGTTTTGGTTTGCGTTTGCTTGGTGTTACCGGTGATCAGTTGCTGGACAAAAAGACATATGAGCAACTCAAAAAAGAAGCATTATCCCAGGTCCGTGGCACGGTACAGGCTGACATACTGAAAGAAGACCAGGCGCAGAATACCTGCATTTTCTCGACGGAGTTCGCGATGCGAATGATGGGTGATGTGCAGGCGTACTTTATCGATAACAAGGTACGGAATTTTTACAGCGTATCCATCAGCGGCTATCACATCGCCGAAGCTGGCGCGAACCCCATCAGCCAGTTGGCCTTCACCCTGGCGAATGGATTTACGATCGTCGAGTACTATCTTAGCCGCGGCATGGATATCGACGAATTTGCACCAAGTCTCAGCTTTTTCTTCAGCAACGGCATGGATCCCGAGTATGCGGTGATCGGCCGCGTGGCCAGGAGAATCTGGGCGCGTGCCATAAAACACATTTATAAAGGCAGCGCGCGCAGCCAGATGCTCAAGTATCACATCCAGACGTCAGGGCGCAGCCTTCATGCACAGGAAATCCAGTTCAACGACATACGCACGTCCCTTCAGGCGATGTACGCGTTGTTCGACAATTGCAACAGCCTGCACACCAATGCATACGATGAGGCGATAACGACGCCTACCGAAGAATCGGTGCGCCGCGCAGTGGCGATCCAGTTGATTATTAATAAGGAGATGGGGCTCAACAAGACGCAAAATCCGTGGCAGGGGTCGTTTGCTATTGACAGGCTCACGGATCTCGTAGAACAGGCGATATACGATGAGTTCGAAAATCTGTCGGAGCGCGGGGGTGTATTGGGCGCAATGGAAACGATGTACCAGCGTGGCAAGATTCAGGAAGAGAGCCTGTACTACGAATCCAA
>CBDUSC010000073.1:0-7683 GCA_965369735.1 uncultured bacterium | reverse complement strand
CCGCTTGGTCTGGCGCAGGACGATCCGATCGCCCCCGCCCGCGTCGCGGGGCATCGCCAGAAGCGCCGCCGCCAGGCGGGTCGGTACGTCCTTCAGTGACAACTGCTCGATCAGTTGAGCGAACTCGCGCAGCTTGGCCGACATGCCGGAGATCGATCGGGTTCCGCCGGATACGTGGGGCGAGTTGGGTCGCTGTTACATTGAGGAACTGACAAAATCCGGGTTTCGCGCCAGTCGCATCATCGACAAACAACCGTTCAACTATCGTTTGCTGGGTGAAATACATCTGATGTTGCCGCATGCCAGAATCATCTGGTGCAAACGCGATGCCATGGATACAGCTCTGTCTTGTTTTATGACTGCAATGGAAAATGCACCTGCATATTGTAGCGATCTTGAGGATCTGGGTGCTGCCTACCGCATGCATGAGTCGCTGATGGAGCACTGGCAGTCCATGTTTCCGGGTGCAATCCATACTCTGTTGTATGAAGCGCTTGTCGCAGATACGGAAAAGCAAATACGCGAGCTGCTCGAGTTTCTCCGGCTGGATTGGGATCCGGCTTGCCTGGACTTTCATCTAAATCAAAAACCGGTCATTACCTCGAGTCAGGTCCAGGTCCGACAGCCTCTGTACCGACACTCCGTTGGGCGCTGGAAACGCTACGAAAACCGGTTGCAGCCGTTGCAGGCAGCACTGGACAACTATTAAAGTACAGGTGTTGAATTGGTGGAGCCGATGGGAATCGAACCCACGACCTCTACATTGCGAACGTAGCGCTCTCCCAACTGAGCTACGGCCCCACACGTAAGGAGCGCGAATTCTAGCATGCTGAAACCCGGTGACAAGGCGCCCGATTTCAATTTGCCAAACCAGGATGGCGAATACCTGAGCCTGTCCGATATGCTCATGTCGGGGCCGCTGATTCTGTATTTTTACCCATCCGATTTCACCTTGCTGTGTACACGACAGGCATGCGAGCTTGAGGAGAAATCCACGCGTCTGAAGCAGGCAAATCTCAGCGTGGTCGGCATCAGCCCCCAGGGCGTGGAATCCCACCACAAATTTGCCCAAACGCATGAGCTGTGTTTTGCATTACTGGCAGACACCGATAAATCAGTGATCGGGCAATACGGGGCGCTGGGTCCTTTCCAGATGGGTGTTCGCCGTGTCAGCTACCTGATAGACAGGGACGGGATTATCCGCGACAGCTTGCTGGCGGATTTTCGCTTGTCGCGCCATCGCCACTTTGTCGATACGGCGATTGCACTGCATGAAGAGGCCAAGGAGTGACACCTGAGCGTTTCCGGCTGTTGCAAGCGGTGCTTGCTCAGCGCCAGCCGGATCTCACCATACTCGCGGAAAACGTACACAAACCCCACAATGTCTCGGCCCTCATCCGTACATGCGATGCAGTTGGCGTCATGCGGTTGAATGCGGTTTCCGATGGCGGTGAACTTAGGCGATACCACATGGTGTCAGGCGGCAGCAAAAAATGGGTAGCGCTGCGATTGCACGATGACATTGAAGATGCAGTCGCGACATTGCATCAGGAAGGATTTACTATCCTTGCCGCCCATATCAGCGATCGATCAGTGGATTTCCGGTCCGCAGACTACACGGTTCCCACTGCAATATTGGTGGGGTCCGAATTGGTGGGTGTCAGCGAACTAGCGGCCGAGCTTGCCGATGGCCACATCGTCATCCCGATGCAGGGCCTTGTGGCATCTCTGAATGTCTCTGTTGCTGCTGCGCTGATCCTGTTCGAAGCGCAAAGGCAACGCCTGGCGGACGGCCAGTACAGGCGACGCAAAATACCGGATTCGCTGTATGAGACGCTTTTGTTCGAATGGGCGCATCCGGATATTGCCCGGCGTTGCAAGGATCGCGGGCTGTCATACCCGGCGCTGGATGACGACGGTAACCTTGTCGAGAACCCGTTTTAGACAATTTCTCTATTAATTACAGTTATTTAACTAATAAAGTTATTGTAACTTAGTATATATCGCCATATTTCAGGCGCAGCGTTTTGGTCTTGCCAAACCAGGGAATGCTGACGATATAGATATTGGAAAATTCCTTTTCGTCGATCAGGGGTACGCGCCTGCTACCACCGAGTTCAGCGACATACATTGGCACAGTATTGCTGTGGGCAACCACAAGAACAATTTTGCCTCTGTGCTTTTTGAGTATGGTCTTGCTCAGACCCTTGATGTTCTTTGCATCGATGGTCTCGACCGGAACCTTTAGCCGGTCTGCCAGCGGTCTCGCCGTATCTTGTGTACGTTTGTATTGCGTCGCATAGATCACATCGACGCCACCGATCACATCAATTTCATCGAGAATATCTGCAAAGCGGGCAGCGCGTTGCCGGCCCTCGATACTGAGAGCGGGATCATCATCGGGCAGTTCCGCCTTTTCTGCGTGTCGAACAATAATGATGGTGGTTGTCGATTGGGAACCGAGAAACCAGGATGCAATCAGCGCAATCCCGAAAAATACGACGAATGGGAAAATCACCCGCGTGGATAGCTTGCGAAAACCGCTACGCGTCACTTCCGATCCTCCAGACTGGTTTTATTGTTTGTCTTTCTGGTCTTGTTTGCGTTCACGGATGACCACGTATTCGGCATCTATGACCCGGTCATCCACCTGTTCCTGTTTGACCGCGGCCTCAAACTGCCGTCGCAGCCACCACATGCGAACCGTAACCCAGATACCGAATATAAGAAACAGCCCAACCAGGATGGCCAGAACGATACTGCCCAGGATCAGCGACCCGATCAGCGTCAGGACACCAACG
This sequence comes from uncultured bacterium, assembly GCA_965369735.1. Classification (GTDB taxonomy): domain Bacteria; phylum Pseudomonadota; class Gammaproteobacteria; order Steroidobacterales; family CBDUSC01; genus CBDUSC01. The sequence continues at coordinate 4,882 of CBDUSC010000073.1, read as the reverse complement.
ATCAGGCCGGCGATCTGTGCGATCGGGTTGCCGGGACCGCGCAGGCGTTCTTGCTGGTAATGATGGTGCATCACAGGTAAATAATGGCAATCCCGGCTATTTCAAGGGCCACGGCGGCCCATAACCTTGTACAAGGCGCCCTACTCCCCGGTTTTGCGGGAATAATAACCGTCAAACCAGGGGCCCCAGGTCTTCCCCTCATCATTCGACTGTTCAAAGAACTGCCGCACCCGGCCATCATCCAACGGTGTCCAGGTACCCCGAAAGGGCTTTTTTTCATCGTTTGACACAGTGTACATGGTGCCTGTCAGGATCATGGATCCATTGTCCAGCCCGCCGCTGATGTCGATGATCGATCCGCCACCGCTGACCCATTTTTGAGTCCATTGCCCGGTACTGGGATCATAATAGTTCACGCTCAAGCCAGTACCCCCGGTGGCACTGAGCCAGTGCTCGACCATCAAGCAGTTCTTCTCGATTTTTTCAATTCGATTGCTGCCATATGGCTGGGTCCCGGCTTTGTCCGAAACCTCCCAGTCGCCTACCCAGAAATTGAAATCATTGAAGTGCTCGTTGTATTCGCAGGGCATGGAGTTGCGGCGCGCGTTGTCCACTAACTGTACGAACCCGGGGTTCGATGCAAGCGTAGCCAGATCTTCATCGCTCTCGAGTGCCTGGAAGTTTGAAAAACCACCGGCAATCGCCGCCTCAAGCGCGGTGATAGCCATATCGTGGTGCCCCGCCGCCACCTGCGCTTTTGCAATTTCTACCTGTGTGAACCCCGGGGGAACACCTGCGGCTTCTGCTTTGGATAGTGCATCGATTGCGTCGGTATATTGCCCGGTATGGCGCAAAGACACACCCAGGCGATACCAGCCCCGGCCGTTACTCTCGTCTGCATTGACGAGTTCACCATAGGCCTCTGCGGCCACCGGCCACTGTTCGCTTTGGTAGGCCTCTGCAGCTCGTATCTCCAGCTCATCGCTGGCCTGGGCAAGTGCGGCTGTGCCAATGAATGGCAAGATGAACAAAAACCAGATCGATCTGCGCTGAAACATAGTTACTTCCTCATATCGGTCAGTGCAGACCCGCTTCCATGCACTACGACCAACAAGGCGACTCAGGATTCAATATTTTTGCTGCCTGCATCGGATGACGCCGGGCCCGGTGATTTTTGATGCTGCAAAACATACAGCTTCGTGTATTTGAGGCGAACGTAGTGAGCAACCAGGTAAGCCATGACCAGCCCCCGCCAGCCCTCGAGAAAACCACGCTTGAGAACATAAAAACGAAAAAACCGCCATGCCGGGCTCAGGATGATGCGCCAGATGCTGCCCTTTCTGCCGCGTGCATTCATACCCTCCGCCATGATGGTCGTGTAGTTGTTCATGTTGGCGATATGCTCTTCCAGGCTGCGATACGGGTAATGCAGCAGTTCACCGCTCAAATGCCCGGTTGGCCCGTCGACGTGCGCAAGATCATGAGGATCATGGCCACCCCAGTGGCTGACCCTCCGATCGAACAGTCTGAGCTGGCGATCAGGGTACCAGGTGCCATGGCGTATCCACTGACCCAGATAGTTTGAACAGCGCGGCATGCGCCAGCCTTTTTTGCCCGGAAAACCGGCGTCGCGCAGCGAGATGATTTCTTCCTGCAGCTTCGCGCTGATACGCTCATCAGCGTCTACGCACAGTACCCAGTCATGCTCGGCCTCGCGTATGGTGAATTCCTTTTGTTTGACGTGACCGGGCCAGTCCCGCGCGATAACCCTGGCGCCAAGCCCGGCCGAGACTTCACGAGTGTCATCGGTGGATCGCGAATCGACAATCAGGATTTCGTCGCAAAAATCCAGCGAGCGTATGCAGTCGCCAATACGATCGGCTTCGTCGAAGGCAATAATACAGGCCGACAGCCCTGGTCGATCAGTGGTTTTTCTGGTTTCGCTACTCATCAGTGTTTTCAATATTGGCGGAGAGGGGGGGATTCGAACCCCCGAGAGGGTACTACCCTCTGCTGGTTTTCAAGACCAGTGCATTCAACCGCTCTGCCACCTCTCCATTTGCGCGCGCATTTTCCGCTTTTGACTCTGCCTGCGCAAGACAAGCCTCAAAGACAAGCATGGCGCCACGTTTGGCTCAGCGCAGGTTATACTCCCCATGCAAATACATGGAGGCTAACCCTTAAGCGGTGGACCGTCTGATCCGATATCTGATCTTTTTTGCGGCGATCTCGCTGCCTCTGTTGGTGTCCGCGCAGGATATACCGTTTGATCCGGCCGACGGCATAGAATCTCTGGAGCGTCTTGAACTCATCCTCAGCGACGAGGATATCAGCGAAGAAACCATCCGGTCGGTCATAATTACCGCAACCGTTACAGGACAATCGGCCAGCCAGTGCCGGGATACGCTACAACCTGTAGTGGACCGCTACCAGTCGGAGCTGGACATTTTTGGTGAGGTGGATCCCGATCAGGACATTGCCCTGTGGGAAAACGTTACCCGTATCCGCGGCTTGCGAGATCAGGCAGACGCACGTTTGCAAAACTGCGCGCTGGTTGCCAGCCGCGCATCGGATCTGATCAAAGATGCGGAAGCCAGTCAATCTAAACTCTCCGCCCAGAAAATGTGGCGACGCGGTGATCCCGTTTGGGCCAATCCAGCAGAGCAACTGGAAACCTACAAGGCGTGGCAGTCGATCATTGTCGATGCGCTGACCATACCGGGTGCTGCGTCGGTAGTCTGGATACTGATTGTGCTGGTGGGTGTCGCGGTTGGCGTCGGATTTGCCATACAGGTGGAGTTCAAGCGCTGGGTTGTTCATACAGGCTTTGACAAGCGCACGCCGCGATTGAGCTACCTGATGCCAAAACCGTTGGCCGATCATGCCCCGGTGCTCCTGGGCGGTTTTGTCACATCCGCGGTGCTCTATCTGTTTGTCACCGGTGCATCGCTGGATATGCCCATTGTTCGAATTGCCCTGTCGATCTTTGCCTACGGGCTGGGCATGGTCTTTATCGACTGGACAACCGGGCCGCTGTCTCCCTCGGCCAATATCGAGGGGCTGGTTCCGGATTTCGTCAAGCCATTGCGCGTGCGTCTGCGCTGGTTTTTGGTGGCACTACTTATCAGCTTCACCGTTCTCGGCACAAGCTGGCTTGGTGAGTTCCCGGAAGAGCTGGATTTGCTGCCCCGTGTACTGCTTGCCCTGCTCATATCGATTCCGATGATCGCGATACTGTTGTTGCTACGACAAGTGCCGGGTCTGCGCGGCCGGTACAGGCTGATCAGATTTGGCCTTTTGCTTGCCGTGGTCGCATTGGTGCTGGCCGAAATCCTCGGCTATCACAATTTTGCCAATTACCTGTCGGGCGGTGTCGTGCGCACAGTACTCGCCATCCTGGGTCTTTGGCTGGGTTTGTGGTTGGTCGAGCAAAGCAGCGCTTATATATCCAAAGGTGGCACCAAGACTGCGTATCAGATTCGTACGCTGCTCGGGGTTACACCGACCGAAAAACGAACCGGGATGGGTATGTACCAACTCGTGGTCGATACGGTGCTCTGGCTGGGTTTTGCCCTGTACCTGATTTTTATCTGGGACGCTGCCGGTAATACGCTGGACAAACTCTCTACCTATGTAACAGAGGGATTCAACCCGGCTGGCAACATCAGGATTGTTCCGGCGGAAATCATCCTGGGCATCATGGTGTTTATCGGCCTGATTATTATCACGGGTTGGGCGAAACGCTGGATACAAAAACGCTGGCTGCGGCATATGACCATGGACCGTGGCGCGCGTGATGCCCTGGTCACCCTGGTGGGTTACGTCGGCTTCATCATTGCCACAATCATTGGCATGACGCTGGCGGGCGTCGATTTTGCCGGTCTTGCACTGGTGGCCGGTGCCCTGTCGGTGGGCATCGGTTTTGGTTTGCAGTCCATTGCCAACAATTTCATATCGGGTCTGATATTGCTGTTTGAGCGACCCATCAAGGCGGGTGATTTTGTCACCGTAGGCACGGTCGAAGGGTTTGTGCGCAGGATCAGTATTCGATCAACCGAAATCGAAACGCTGGATAACCAAAATGTAATTGTTCCAAACTCCGAGCTCATCTCGGGCCAGGTGACGAACTGGGTGCTTAGAAACCCGGCGGGCCGCTTGCGGATCCCCGTCGGTGTTGCCTATGGATCGCCGGTCAGAAAAGTAAAAGAAATTCTAGAAACAGTATCCGCCGAACACCCTGAAGTCATCACCGACTCGACGCGCGCAACGCCACCAAAAGCATTGTTCATGGGCTTTGGCGACAGCTCTCTGGATTTTGAATTACGGGTGCGCATCAAGCGTATCGAACGACGTTACGACGTCACCAGCGATATCAATTTTGCCATCGATGAAGGATTTCGCGAAAACGGTATCACTATTCCGTTTCCGCAACGCGATCTGCATGTCAGAACAGTGGAGCAACCGCTGGTGCCATCCCTGGGGCGCGACCATAAAAACGACAACAGCGACGACTGAAATCAGGCTGCAGGGATCAGGTCCTTGCCACCCATATAAGCACGCAACGGTTCAGGTATGACAATACTGCCGTCGGCTTCCTGGTAATTTTCCATGATCGCGACCAGGGCGCGACCTGCTGCAACACCGGATCCGTTCAGGGTGTGAACCGGCTCGGGTTTGGATGTTTCCGGGTTGCGCCAGCGAGCCTGCATTCTGCGTGCCTGGAAATCGGTGCACGAGCTGCATGAGGATATTTCCCGATATCGCTGCTGAGATGGTAACCACACTTCGAGATCATATGTCATGGCACATGCAAAACCGAGATCACCGGTGCAAAGCGAAACAACACGGTACGGCAAATTCAGGTTTTGCAATATTTTTTCCG
>CBDUSC010000072.1:0-7800 GCA_965369735.1 uncultured bacterium | reverse complement strand
CGCGGCAAACTGGCGATCGATAGCGTGCCGGGCCGGGGATCGCGTTTCTCGGTGTTCCTGCCGCTGGGGATCGCCGGAAAAATCTGACCCTGTCATCAAACTGTTACGTGACCGTCATATCCGTGCAGAGCGATGATGACCGCACCGGTAACAAGTGTCTCGGGCAGGTGCAATGCCGGGACCACCACCGAGGTGGACTCAACGAATATCCATGCGCCAAGACCATAGGCAGCCGCGATCCGAAAAACTTTGCGTCTTTTCAGATCCTCGATTGCTCGGTAAAAACTGGATTGCGGTTTGGCGTCCATATATCGGGTAGCAATACGATTTCGTATGCCTGTCTCAGTGTATCATGCGGTCTCGGCAGCGCGGGTACTCTACCCGCTTTACATATAGACATATGATGCCTCGACACGGTTCCACATGGGAACCACGTTCGTCGCGGTCCATTCTCGCCCTGTCGACGAAAAAATGCCTCCTTTGATGGCAAAGCCTTGCTAGAATTGGGCCAATAACAGCAATTAAGAAAATGGCGGAGTGACACCATGGCAATGCGCATTACCTTTGATCTGGCAGAAAGCGACTTAAAGCATTTCCGTACGATCATGCGGGAGGCCCGCACCGCGGCGAAGGAATTTCAGCCAGAGGAAATCCTGTTAGCCGCGGAAGCATTGCTGGTCGAAGTCCGAAACACAGAAGTTCCGGAATTCATCGCGAATCGCCTGGAAAGACTGCAGATCATGATCGACATGATCCGCGACGACGAGTGGAAGCTGCCCGCGACTGAAATGAATCGCGTGCTAAACGCCCTGGCCTACTTTACCGAACCCGAAGACCTGATTCCCGATCATATCCCCGGGCTGGGCTTCCTCGACGATGCCATCATGGTCGAACTGGTCGTACGCGAGTTACGCCATGAAATAGAGGCGTACGAGGATTTTTGCAACTATCGCAACCGTGAGGAAAACCGCCGCAAGTCATCAGGTGTAGTCGATGACGTCACGCGTGAGGAATGGCTGCGCAAGAGACGCCGCGAGCTTCATGAACGCATGGTCCGCCGGCGCAGTCGGGATCGTGGCAGCAGACGCGGGCGCCGCAAAAAAACCAAGTCGCCCTTTTCTTTGTTCTGAGAAGCATAAGGCGGTGGCGCCCGTACAAGGCGGCGCAGCATATGGCGTGGCTGCGTAATGAAACTGAACACGCAGACAATGGTCATAAGCACAAACAGCCTGTGTACCTGGCGGGGAGCCGAATCGCTTGTACGGGTACGGGCTGTTGAGGTCGAAAAACTTGCAACAGTTCCTTGATTACGGTATCCGGGAACTCTACTTTTACGTCATACGGGATAATCTGTTAACCCGCCGGTACCCTCGATAAGGGGCGGTCTACGGCTTACCCGGGGCACAGTTAATCATCAGGTCTCAATACGATATGCAAAAAAAATCCAGAACATTTTTCATTGGCCTTGCGCTGGCCGCAATCCTGGGCAGTATTGCTGCAGTGCCGCAAAGCCTGGCCGCGACCGCCACACCGGCACAGTTTGCACCCAATGATCGACATGCAAAAGTCAGCCGCCTGGTAACAACCTTTATAGAGCGCCGCCATTACAGCCGCGCCCGGGTCGATGACGAGTTGTCCGTCCAGATGTTCTCCAGTTATATCGATGCGCTGGACGGCAATCGCATCATCTTTTATGCCGGTGACATTGAAGAATTCAAACGCTATGAAGAACAGCTCGACGACGCGGTACGCCGTGGCCAGATGCAGCCCGTATTCGACATATTCAATGTTTTCCATGCACGCAACCGCGACCGTATCGAGTACAGCCTGTCCCTGCTGGACCAGGAACCGGATTTTTCCATCGATGAGGAATTTGAATTTGATCGTACCGACGCCGAATGGATCGTTGATAAAGATGAGATGGATGAAATCTGGCGCAAGCGCGTAAAAAATGATGCGCTTCGCCTGGAACTGACGGAAAAAACCTGGGAAGAATCAAAAGAAATTTTGCGTAAACGATATGAGCGCGGTTTGCGTGGACTCGATCAGATCAAAGACGATGATGTATTCGAGGTATTCATGAACTCCTACGCGCGCACGCTGGATCCGCATTCCAGTTATTTGTCGCCGCGCAACTCCGAGGAATACCGTATCCAGATGAGCCTGTCATATGAGGGCATAGGCGCCTCTTTGCAGCTCGAAGACGACTACGTCATCGTGCTGAATATTATCGCCGGTGGTCCGGCCGCAATCGATGGTCAGCTTGCACCAAATGACCGTATCACGGCGGTGGGTCAGGAAGACGGTGATATGGTAGACGTCATCGGCTGGCGCCTTGATGATGTCGTTCAGCTGATTCGCGGCCCGGGCGGGACCATCGTACGTCTGCAAATCCTGGCGGCGGGTGCAACACCGGGATCCGAGGAAAAAATTCTTGAGTTGGGCCGGGACCGCATCAAACTCGAAGCCCAGGCTGCCCAAAAAGACACGGTCACGGTACCCCGCGGTGACAAGGAACTGCGCATCGGGGTCATCACGGTGCCAAGCTTTTATCAGGATTTCAATGCACGGGTTGCCGGTGACAAAGACTATACGAGCACCACACGCGATGTCGAAAGACTGGTCCATGAACTGGAAAACGAGGGCGTCGACGGCATTGTGCTCGACCTGCGCGGCAATGGTGGTGGACATCTTTCAGAGGCCCGCGACCTCAGTGGTCTGTTTATTGAACGCGGGCCGGTAGTCCAGTTGCGAAGCCACTCCGGGACTGTCGAGGTCTTGCGCGATCAGATTCCGTCCAGCGTATTCCCCGGACCGCTTGCTGTGCTGGTCAATCGCTACAGCGCATCGGCATCGGAAATTTTTGCCGCAGCCATCCAGGATTACGGTCGCGGTGTAGTCATCGGGCAGCAGACATTTGGCAAAGGATCCGTTCAGAATCTTTACTCTCTTGACCGCTATGTGCGCCAGGACGAACCGGGTTTCGGGCAATTGACGCTCACCATTGGCAAGTACTACCGGGTTACCGGTGACAGTACGCAGCACCGGGGTGTTTTGCCGGATATCGCTTTGCCGTCTATTGTTGATCCGGCCGTTGTCGGTGAGAGCTCGCGTGATCATGCCCTGCCCTGGGACCAGATCAAGTCCGTGGATCACGACGCAGAAGTCTCGCTGGATGGCGCAATCGATGTGCTGGCACGCGAACACACGGTCCGGGCGTCGGATAACCCGGATTTCGATTTCATTATTAGCGATATCGAAGCATTTGATTTGCTGCGCGAGCAAAAGACCGTGTCGCTCAATCTGGAAAAACGCCGCATCGAACGGGAACAACAAAACCAGAATCGTCTGGAACGAGAAAATACACGGCGTGTAGCCCATGATCTCGAGCCGCTGGCGAGCATTGAAGAGCTGGAAACCCAGGAAAGCCCCGACTATTTGCTACAGGAAGCGGCTGAGATCGTCGCGGATATGGTTGGTCTGGGTCTGCCGCAGACGGCGGCCTCCTTTGATTCACCCAACTCCGGCATCGCAAACTGACAGCTTATCGGGTCCTGTGATTGGCCGCTTTTGACGCATTCTGCGTCATAACGACACCCTGAGTAGCCGGCATGAGCCCGGTGGCACTACAGCCGCCGAGCTTTTCCTGTATTATAAACGTGCTGAATCAAGCACTTACCTCCACGCGCAACCACAGCTAATCGTTTTTTTCATAAAAAAACGGATTGAATGTTTGCGTTTTACAACACTAGTGTTATACTTCACTACAACACCAACGGACCCAACGCGGGTTTTGACAGCAAACAAAGGTTTTCAGGTAGCAAATCATGGGTAATCGTCAAGTATTAATCGTTTTGGCCAGCGCAATCACTGCTTCTGCAGTGCTCACCGGTTGTGGCGTCAGTGAAGCCAATGTCGAGCAAACCGCCGAGGACACCACCAGATCGCCGATCCCGGTGGGTGTCGCATCGTCGGAGCGCGGCCAAATCGTTGCCATGTACGCCGGTACGGCGGCCCTGGAGGCCGTATATGAAGCCCCGGTCGTAGCGAAAGTTGGCGGCGAAATTATTAAAATCATGGTCGAGGAAGGCGATCGCGTCGAACAAGGTCAGATTCTGGCCCAGCTCGATGGCCGCAAATTCAAGCTCATGATGAATCGCGCTCGCGCGGAGCTGGACAAACTGGCGCAGGATTACGAGCGCAACATGGAACTGCATGAATCAGGCCTCGTGGCTGCCGGTACCTTCGAGAATCTGAAATTTGAGCTGGATGCCATGGATGCCGCGTTTCGGCTGGCCAAACTGGACTATGATTACAGCAGCATTCGGGCACCTATCGCCGGTATGATTACCACCCGCAACATAAAGGTCGGCAATACAGTGAATACGACCGAAACAGTTTTCCAGATTACCTCGCTGGACTCGCTTGAGGCGTTCCTGCATATACCGCAGCGCGAACTCCACAAATTCCAGGTCGGTCAGGAAGCTCGTTTACGCGTCGATGCAACGCCCGAAGAAAGCTACACCGCACACATAGATCGCATCAGCCCCAGCATCAGCGCTGACACCGGGACTTTCAAAGTGACGATGAAGATTGATGATGCCGAAATGCTGAAACCTGGAATGTTCGCTCGCTTTTCGATCATTTATGATGTGCACGACGATGCAGTCCTGGTGCCCTACTCCGCACTGGTGGACGAGGATTATGAAAACGTAGTGTTTGTTGTCGAAGACGGCATCGCATACCGCAAAGTAGTCACTACGGGGATCACCAGCGACGGCAAAATCGAAATCACTGATGGTCTTGATGGACACGAACGAGTAGTAGTGATCGGCCAGAACGGCCTGAAGGACGGAACATCTGTTGCTGAACAGGCGGGCTGAATCCCGCCTGTTTTGGCATGTCTTTAATCTCCCGGCGAAGACAAAAAAATGTTGCAGAATAAATTATTTCGACTTTCCTTTTTAATTCTTGTTCTCTCTGCGCTGGCAGCATGTAACAACGGTCAGGCGACAGCCGATGCCGATGATGATGACGCCAACAAGGAAGCACCACCGATACCTGTAGAGGTCGCGGCAACAAGCCGGTCCGATGTTTTTGCAGTGTATTCGGGAACCGCGTCCCTTGAAGCGGAAGAAGAAGCACTGGTTATCGCAAAGGTTGGCGGTGAGGTCATTGAAATCCATGTTGAGGAAGGTGACACCGTCAAGGCCGGTCAGATACTCGCAAAACTGGATGGTGATCGCCTGCGGCTGGAAGCGCGCCAGGCGCGCGCAAATCTTGCGAAGCTCGAACAGGATTTCGAACGCAACAAGGATTTGCATGAACAGGGGCTCGTATCTGCCGGCGCATTTGAAAACCTGAGGTATGAGCTGGCTGCATCGCAGGCCGCATACAATCTTGCCAGCCTCGAACTCAGCTACACAGAAATCAAGGCGCCTATCGATGGTGTAATCGCCGAACGATTCATCAAGTTGGGCAATACCATTGAAACCAATGAATCAACGTTCCAGATTACCGATCTGGATCCGCTGCGCGCCGAGCTGCATGTGCCCGAACGCGAGTTGCGTAAACTCGGTTCGACGCAGACTGCAACGATCATCGTTGATGCCCTGCCCGGCCAGAAGTTCGTCGGCAAGGTCGCACGTATCAGTCCGATTGTCGATGCGGAAACCGGAACCTTCAAGGCAACCATTGAAATCCAGGACGAACAAAACCTGCTGAAGCCTGGCATGTTTGGCCGATTCAATATCGTCTATGACATCCACAAAGAGGCTCTGTTGGTACCGCGAGTGTCGATCGTCGATGACAGCGTGGAAACCGCTGTGTTTGTCGTTGAAGATGGCATAGCGCATCGCCGGGTCGTCGATACCGGCATTACCCGCCTGGGCGAAATCGAGGTCCTGAGCGGGTTGAACGGTGGTGAACAGGTTGTCGTGGTCGGTCAAACCGGCCTAAAGGACGGCGCAAAGGTTGAGATTGTCGGCGATCTGCCGACTGGCTGAGACACAAAAACATTTGAACACCCCCGACAAGCGGGATCCGTCAACTACGGGTTCTGAGGATAGAAATCAGGAACAATCAGAGCAATAGTCATGAAGCGAATTATCGAAATTGCGACCGAGCGACGCGTCACGATCGTCATGTTCACCCTCGCAGTCGTGATGTTTGGTGTCGTGTCGCTGTCGCGTCTCAAAGTGAACCTGCTGCCGGATCTTGCATACCCGACATTAACGGTTCGCACCGAATTTACAGGTGCCGCGCCGATAGAGATCGAAAATCTGATCACGAAACCGGTTGAAGAAGCTGTAGGTGTCGTGAAAAACGTCCGCCAGGTACGCTCCGTATCGCGTTCTGGTCAAAGCGACGTGATCCTTGAGTTTCTATGGGGCACAGATATGGATATGGCAGGTGTCGAGGTCCGGGAGAAGCTCGATATTCTGCAGTTGCCCCTGGAAGCCAGCCGCTCGCTGCTGTTGCGATTCGATCCGTCCAGCGAACCGATCATGCGCCTTGCGCTTCTCGACAAGGGCAATATCACCACGATCAGCTCCGCGGATCGCTTGAAGTCGCTGCGGCGATATGCAGAGGACCAGCTAAAGACGGAGCTTGAAGCGATCGAAGGTACCGCAGCAGTCAAAGTCAGCGGCGGCCTGGAAGACGAGGTTCAAATTCTTGTAGACCAGGAAAAGCTGGCGCAGCTCGGTCTGACGATCAGCACCGTCGCAAGCCGTATCCGTGCTGAGAACGTTAACCTCTCGGGTGGCCGCCTGGAACAGGGATCGCAAAGATTCCTGGTTCGCACCATCAATGAATTCAAAACCGTTGCCGAATTTGAAGACGCTATTATTGCGACGCCCGAAGGTCGCCCGGTGTATTTGCGTGATGTTGCATCCATTACCCGTGGCTACAAGGAACGCGAAGCAGTTACCCGCGTGAACGGCCAGGAGGCAGTCGAGCTGGCGGTTTATAAAGAAGGGGACGCAAATACAGTACAGATTGCAAAACGGCTGCAATCCCGGCTGGAAAAGATCACCGAAGAATTACCGGGTGATCTCGATCTGATCACTGTATTTGATCAAAGCAAGTTTATATCCCAGGCAATCAACGACGTAAAAGTCGCCGCGATCGCCGGCGGCATTATCGCGATGCTCATACTGTATTTCTTCCTGGGCAACGCGCGCGCGACATTTATTATTGGTATTGCCATACCCGTATCGGTAGTTGGCACCTTCCTGATGATGTATACATCGGATATCACCCTGAACATCATGTCGCTGGGTGGCATTGCACTTGCAATCGGTATGCTGGTCGATAATTCGATCGTTGTGCTTGAAAACATCGTGCGCAAACGGGAGCAGGGCTTTAACCTGCTCGAATCTGCTCGCGCGGGTACACATGAAGTTGCTGGAGCCGTCACGGCGGCCACGCTGACAACGATCGCAGTATTTTTCCCAATGGTATTTGTCAGTGGTATCGCCGGCCAGCTGTTCCGTGACCAGGCGCTCACCGTTACCTTTGCGCTGGTCTTTTCCCTGATCGTCGCGTTGACGCTGATCCCCATGCTGGCTGCTGTGGGTGCTGGTGACAGATTCCAGGACAGCACGGACCCGCGGCCACCGGGACGCTTTACCCGGATTGTTGCCGGTCTTATCGTCAGGCCCGTGAATTTTGTAATTCGCATGATCGGCAAATTGTTTTACATGCTCTTGTGGCCGGTCACAAAATTATTCCAGTCTTTTTATAACGCGGTTGCGCGCTCTTACACACCTGTGCTGGCGTGGTCACTACGCAACCGGC
>CBDUSC010000071.1:0-7862 GCA_965369735.1 uncultured bacterium | reverse complement strand
CCCATGAAACCCTTGTCGGGAATCATGTCCGCATACTTTTTCCGCAGGTGAGTAAAGGTATGCGTGCGCGTCGTGTTGTGCCAGACGAAGAAGGGTTTCTTGTCCTTGACGGCCCGCTGCATGAAATCGATGGACTGAGCGAGCGTCTCATCGTCATAGGTCTTCATTCGCTCGATCGTCACCTGGCCCGTGCTCTCGATTTTCTGCTTGCCGACCATGCCGAAACGCGGGTCTACTGTTTTGTCGACCTTGTCCGTCGCCCAGGTGTGGATCGAGTCCCGCGGTCCGTAATTGGCGAAGAACTCGGGGTCCTTGGGGTAATCGACGTTTTCCGGCTCCTCCAGGGCATTAAGGTGATAAAGCACACCGGCATATTCGTCGAAGCCGTGCACTGTGGGCAGATACTCGTTGCGGTCGCCGAGGTGATTCTTGCCAAACTGCCCGGAGACGTAGCCCTGGGGCTTCAGCAGCTGGGCAATGGTGGGATCCTTGTCGCTGATGCCCTGCTTGGCGCCGGGCATGCCCACCTTGGTCAGGCCCACACGGAACGGACTCTGGCCGGTGATGAAAGCGGCACGGCCCGCCGTGCAGCTTTGCTCGGCGTAGTAATCCGTAAACAACGCGCCTTCCTCGGCGAGCTGGTCAATATTGGGTGTTTGGTACCCCATCAGCCCGTGCGTGTAAGCGCTGATATTCGAGATGCCGATATCGTCGCCCATGATGACAAGGATGTTGGGCTTGTCGGCGGCCATAGCGGCTCCGGCTAACAAACCAAAGCTGCAAATTAGCAGTGACAAAACATGAGGGATCCGAATCGACATAACCTTTCTCCATATCTTTATTTTTCATGGCCTTTCTGACGATTGAAAACTTATGTGTCTACGTTGAGGTCAACAAAGCCTTGTATCGTTCATATATAATACTACAAAAGCGGCTTTGTCGGCTTACAGGGGATGCTATCATACCCGTGAATTGGGAGCAGTTTCTATATGCGTTCTTGTTCGTTTCAGCGATTGCTGTTCATACTCTTTCTGTTTGCCAGCCTTGCATCGGCTCAAACGAACGATGGGAGCGCCAATGACGAGAGCGCTGACGCACAACCCACAAATGAAAGCATCTGGACCCGCGACAAGCTCACCGGCGACTGGTGGGGGCTGCGATCCGACCTCTCCAAAGACGGCATCGACATCGACCTAAGGCTGACGCAGTACTGGCAACGGGTTGCGACCGGCGGTAAAAGGCAGAACGACGAGTACGGCGGGACGATGGACTACCGGGTCAACTTTGACGGGGGCAAGCTCTTCGGTGCTCAGGGCTGGTCCCTCAACATGCATGCCAGAACGCGGTTTGGCGAAGATATCAGCCCCGATGTGGGTGCCTTCGTGCTTGAGAACACGGGGATGCTAATGCCGATCCCGGGGGACTATAGCGAAACGGACATCACCGGGCTCATCGTTTCGAAGGTATTTCCGCTAGGCAAAGGGCTCGCCGATGTCAGTTTTGGCAAGCTCGACGTCCTCGATACGGCGACCGGCTTTTTCCCCGGCCTCGCCTACGGACAGGAAGGCTTCTGGAACGCCAACTCCAGTATCAGCGCCCTGCCATGGTTCGGCGCCGTTGCTGGCCTCTCCTTGTATGGCGGCTATGCGATAACCATCGATACAGAGCACGGGGCACCGATAGCCTCGAATGGTCTCCTCATCACCGGCACGGAGAACGTGTCAGACAACTGGGGCAGCGTCTCAGACTCTTTCGACGACGTCTGGATTGCCGGCTTCCACAGGTTCCTCTGGAAACTGGACGACAAGCTGGGCTACTTCATGATGTTCGCCGGTTACTCGACGAAGGAGCAAAAGTCCAACGACCCACTAGACTTCATCCACATTCCCGGGCAGGGCATTGTGAACGACGAGGAGAAAAATCCCTGGGACATCGCCCTCTATTTCACTCAGCACTTGTGGGAGGCGGAGGGCAACCCCAATCGGAAGCTCGTCTTCCTCACGGGTGGGACTTTTGGTCCGGATAATCCGCAGTTCGCGCAATGGAACTTTTTCGCTAATGTCGAGGCGTACGGAATCATGGATTCACGCCCGCATGACAAAATGGGACTGGCCTTTTTTCGGAACGGTCTCTCCGATAATTTCATTGAGCTGGTGAGTCCGCTGGTCGACCTCCAGGATGTTTGGGGCTTTGAGTTCTACTACAACATCGAGATCAACAAATGGCTCCACCTGACACCGGATATTCAGCTCGTCGAGACTGAGATAGAGGATGATGACTTTGCGGTCATTCCCGGCGTTCGGCTGGTCGTTGATTTCTGAAACAGGTCTCCGCACAACAAAAATCATAAGCGAAAAGACCATGACGAAAAAGGCCGGCATACTGACGCTTTCGCTCGTGTGCTCCGAGCTGATCGCAGCTGGCGCGTTCATCGGTTGTCATTGCTGAACCCTCCGCTATTTTATTACTGGTACCGAGGGGGGGACTCGAACCCCCAAGCCCGTTAGGACAGTGGATTTTGAGTCCACCGCGTCTACCAATTCCGCCACCTCGGCATTGATGGGGTCTGGAAAGGCGGAGAGTATAGCGGTACCGGCAGCGATCGCCAACGCCAGTGACGACCAATCAAAACTCCCCTTTGCGCTGGACCCGGCGGCGCTGGCAGTGGCAACATCAGCAAATCCTGGCAACGGTTGAAGCTATGAATTTTTGCAGCCACTGTGGCGCGAATGTGTCTTTGAAAATTCCCGACGGGGATAATGTCCCGCGCCATGTTTGCGATGCCTGTGGCGCCATTCACTATATCAACCCGAAAATCGTTGTCGGTTGCGTCCCCGAACACGATGACGGGCGAATCCTGATGTGTATGCGCGCGATCGAGCCACGCAGGGGATTCTGGACTGTCCCGGCCGGTTTCATGGAAATTGGCGAGACCCTTGAGCAGGGCGCGGCCCGTGAAACCCGGGAAGAAGCCCTGGCCAATGTGGAGATCGGTTCATTGCTGGCCGTGATCAATGTACTCCGCGTACACCAGGTCCATGTATTTTTTCGCGCGCGTCTGATTGGCGACGAGTACGGGGTCGGCGAGGAATCCCTGGAGTCACAGCTGTACCAGGAAAGCGACATACCCTGGGACAAGATCGCATTTCCAAGCACCGGGTTTGCTTTGCGCACCTACCTTGACGACCGTGCCAAAGGTACAGCAGATGTGCATACCACCCGTTACCCGCCGGAGAGCTGATCAGGCTGCCCGCGTATGGGGCTGACCTTTTAGGTTCTGTATGGCACAATCGATTTATGACTTTCGTCGTGATCGAAAACTGCATCAAGTGCAAATATATGGACTGTGTTGAAGTTTGTCCCGTCGATTGCTTTCACGAAGGCCCCAATTTCCTGGTGATCGATCCGGAGGAATGCATCGACTGCACCTTGTGCGAGCCCGAATGCCCGGCAGAGGCAATTTACTCAGAAGACGAAGTACCTGATGGCCAGGCGCACTTTCTGGATCTTAACGCGGAATTATCCAAAGAATGGCCGGTCATCACAGAAATGGGTGAGCCACCAGCGGATGCAGCCGATTGGGACGGCAAACCAGACAAACTCAAACTGCTGGAAAAATAAAAAGAATAACCCAAAAGAACGATGTAGAGCGACGGCTATTGGCTGGAAATCTTCTTTTGTTCGGCCTGCATGGATTCCATTTGCTGAACCAGTAATTTGGCTGGTATGTAACCCGGGAACATATCTCCGTTTTCGAGAACAATCGCCGGGGTGCCGGTTAGCCCTACCTGGCGACCCAGGTTGTAATGCGTATCCACCGGCGTATCACACTGCTTTTCCTCAACGGGCTTGTCGGCCTTCGCATCGGTCAGCGCAGTATTACGGTCATCGGCACACCAGACCCAGTCAGCCTTTTTCCAGGATTTTGACCCGGGGCCGGAGCGTGGATAAAAGATGTACCGCACCTTGACGCCGAGTTCTTGCAACTCCGGCATTTCGCGGTGCAATTTTCGGCAATAGGTACAGTCGATGTCGGTGAAAACCGTAATCGTATGCTTGACGGTTTCGGGTTCGAAAACAATCATTGTTTCTTCGCCAAGACCATTCAACGCTTGCAGGCGCGCAACGCTACGGCGCCGTTCTGTCAGATTGTCGTGGGTTTCCAGATCGATGATGTCGCCCTTGACCAGGAACCGGGTATCGTGACTGACATATATGACCTGACCCAGGAAGGTCACTTCATACAGACCCTCCACCGGTGCTTCACGAATATCCTCGAGCTCGAGGTTTGGCAGCATTTCCATGATTTGTGCCCTGGGATCATCCGGGGAAACTTCGTCCCCATCCCCGGCCAGAGCCAATGATCCCATGGTCAATGAACCCATGGTCAATAGACCAAAAGCCGCAATCATTGCGGCAAACTGTATCCGTAATAGCACCATCGAACCGGCTTCCATACTCGTTCTACACTAGTAATAAGACCCGCCTGCGGCCACCAAGTTCGGTACTACAGCGGGTCTCCAGATACGGTAATTTTAGCAGATACCGGGCAACGGCCATATGCCTGGACCGTTTTTTCGCGAATATTCGCCGATTCTTCAGCCGCGCGGGTGGTGCTCGCCGTGCATTTCCTTCATGCGCTGGCGGGCTACGTGAGTATAGATCTGCGTGGTGGAGAGATCGGAATGGCCAAGAAGCATCTGCACTACACGCAGATCGGCGCCATGATTCAGCAAATGCGTGGCAAATGCGTGGCGCAGGGTATGCGGTGACAAATCCTTGTCGATACCCGCTTTTTTGGCATACCGCTTGATAATGTGCCAAAAAGCCTGGCGCGTCATGCGATCGCCACGCCGGGTCGGGAAAAGATAATCGGTCTGGCGTTCCAGAAGAATCTCACCACGCGCTCCATCAACAAACTGCTGCAACCATTTTTGCGATTCCTCACCAAGCGGAATCAACCGTTCGCGATCACCTTTGCCGATAACCCGAACAACACCCTGGTTAAGATTGACCTGGCTGACCTTGAGATTGATGAGCTCGGTAACGCGCAAACCGGTCGCGTACAACACTTCCAGCATGGTACGGTCGCGATGACCCAGGGGATCGGTGACCACCGGTCCTGTCAAAAGCGACTCCACTTCTTCTTCCGTCAATGATTTTGGCAATGAACGGCCAATTTTTGGCATCGCTATCTGCGCCGTCGGATCTTCATCGACCACGCCCTCGCGCACCATATAACGAAAAAAACGACGAAAACTTGAAAGCTGCCGCGCGGTGGACCGCGGGCTCGCGCCCTCTTCGGATCGCCACGCAAGAAACGCCAGCAAATCGCTGCGTTTTGCATCGGGTAAATCAACCTGGCGTGTAGCCAGCCAGCGCGCAAGGGCCATCAAGTCAGCTTTGTATGCCGACAAGGTATTGGATGACAGCCCGCGCTCCATCCAGATCGCATCTAGAAATCGGTCGATAATACTCTCCGGCGCGGTGCCGGGCCTTTTACCGGGGCTTGTAACTTTTAAAGACATGGTAGACATTACTGGACATCCCTTACCTATATCAAACGCATTCCATTGCGTGCCTGCGCCGAGTTTCAGCCAGCCAGCCAAAAGCCTTGTAAATCAGGCAAACTTGGGCATGCTGTGCTTCTTCGGATGTACAGTATGCGGAGGGGACCTGTATACAGCCGTGATGGAGGTCACAAAAAGGCCAATCTATTAACATAAAGTGAACCAGTTCACATTTACGGAAATGTAAAACATATTTGTTAATATAAAACAAATGGTTATAGCAATAATATCAATCTCCGCATGAATAAATTATCAATCCTTTTTCGCTGGCTGTATGGCATCTATGTGTGGGCAGTATTGATGCTGATAACCATGCCATCTGTGTTGCTACTCACCATTATCCCGACCCAGGAATATCGCCGCCGGCTGGTTCGCTCTTCTTCACGGCTGTTCTTTTTTGTGACGGGGATGCGGCTGACAACCCAGGCCCTGGGTTCAATGCCGGATACTGCCTGCGTGGTGATTTCAAACCATGCCAGCTATCTTGATGGCATCATCCTGACCGCTGCGTTGCCGCCCAATTTCAGTTTTGTCATCAAAAAGGAAGTGACCGATATACCGGTGGTGCACTACCTGTTGCGGCGCATTGGCTCCCAGTTTGTCGAACGATACAACCCGGCCGGTGGTGCACGCGATGCATTGCGTATCATGAGAGCCGCTGGCAAGGGAGACGAACTTGCGTTTTTTCCGGAAGGATCGTTTGTGAAAGAACCGGGTTTGCGACGGTTTCATGTGGGTGCGTTCGCCGTGGCGGCGCATGCCAGCCTGCCGGTCGTACCGGTAGTCATCCTTGGATCACGTCACATACTGCCCGCCGATGAATGGGCGCCCTCGCCTGGCAGGATAAGGGTCGAGGTTCTGGAGCCGGTCGAATACATCGAAGGACGATCGGCACATGAACTGCGAGATGTTGTCCGCAACATTATGTTAAGACACGTCAATGAACCCGACGGTACAAAAAAGTAACGGCCAAAAAAAACCCGCCGACTGGCGGGTTTTTTTGATCAATCCGTTTTCTACTATGCTGACCGCGAAGCCATGCGATCGCGCACAAATTCAATCCAGCCGGTAGCCTGATCGCGCGAGCTCTTGTCGTATTTCTGAGCCTGGCGCAACGCGTTGATCGCCGCCTGGAAACGATCCAGCTCGGCGAGCGCAATGCCTTTCATCAAGTACATGCTACCGGGTTTTTTCAGGCCGCCCTTGTCCAGAGCCTGATCGCAGGCCGCCACGACTTCGGCCCACTGGTTTTTCTCCATGAACAACTGAGCCTTTTGTACATAGAATTCGCCGTCGTCTACCAGCGGTGAAATCTCATCAATCACAGCTATGGCTTTGTCGAATTCACGCGCGGTTGTCCATGAGCTGAGCAGCAATTCCAGGTTCTTTTTGTTGCGCGCAACCTTACCGGATTTCATGGCGCTTGCCATAACCTTGCCGGCTTCATACGGTACTTCCAGGAACAGGTTCATACGCACGACATTGAGGATTTTTTTCTCCTCTTCCATCAGCCCCTTGTGGTAGGCGAGCATCAGAGCCGCCAAAGCATTCTTGTCTTGTCGCAACTCCTGGTAAACGCCGGATAGCATTTCCCAGTAACGGAGTTTATCCGGCCACTTGGAGACTACGACTCGTAATACCTTGCCCGCCTGTTCAAAATGTTTTTGGTCAAAGTGAATGGCGATCTCGAGCTGGTACCAGGATTCCTTTGGGTTGTCGGAAATCCGGATTGCTTCCTGAACATATGGCAACGCACTGGGGAGCTTGTTGAGCTCGGCATAGGCGGAGGCCATCAGGATATAGGAATCGGGAACCGGTTTTTTTTCAAATCGATACCATCGAGTCAGCGTATCGATCGTATCCTGGAACCGATCCTGAGTTGCGTAGAGACTGGCGAGCGAATACAACATGCCCTGCTGGGCAACATTGGGCAGAGCATCCATTGCAAGCGAGCGTTCGAAATACTGAATCGACTTGGGATAATCATCGTTCGATGCATAAACAAACCCATATGTCTGGTAGACCAACGCCTCCTCGTATGGCTCGAGGCGACTTTTTTCCAGCGTCCGCAATTTTTCCAGTGCTTCGGTGTATTTCTGGTTACCCATCAGCTCGTGAATAACCGACAAACGCCTGAAGGTACGTTCGCTCATGGCACCCGCGCGTTCTTCGCGTTCCTCGATTTCGCGATCATCGCCAATACCTGCCTGGGCAAAAACCGGGGCATTGACAAACACTGGCAACAACAGGGCCAGGGCAGAGGCCGAGCGCACCATGTCGGATGTCAGAGAC
>CBDUSC010000070.1:0-7894 GCA_965369735.1 uncultured bacterium | reverse complement strand
CGGGTTTCGTACCGAGATAGAAGCGCATGATCATTTGCGCAAAGCATTTCCTGATCACGAAATCGTTCCCATCAAACTGGTTGATCCGCGTTTTTATCACATCGATACCTGTTTTTGCCCGCTGATGGGCGGCTACCTGATGTATCACCCGGAAGCGTTTGACGATGCGTCGCGCGCGGAAATAGAAAAACGTGTGCCAGAGGACCGTCGCATTGTTGTAGACAGTACTGACGCGGGTAACTTCGCCTGCAACGCCATCAATCTTGGCAATCGCATCATCATGAACAAGGTATCCGATGATCTGCGTGGCCGCCTTGATGCGGCGGGTTACGAAGTAGCAGAGGTCAAGCTGACAGAATTCCTCAAAGCGGGTGGATCCGCAAAATGCCTGACGCTGAAACTGAGTGAGCCACCACAGTGAGCGCCGATGCCAGTTTGATCTATACCATCAAGCCAAAAAATCCGGGCGCGCATCTTTTTGAAGTCACGCTGGCCGTTGACAACCCGGATCCCGATGGCCAGTGCTATTCTCTCCCGACCTGGATACCGGGCAGCTACCTGGTACGCGACTTTGCCCGGCATATCGTGACCTTGACGGCATTATCCGGCGACACGCCGGTTACCGTTGAAAAAACCAGCAAATCGGAATGGCGTTGCGAACCCTGCGACGGAGCGCTGCAGCTTGTATACGAGGTGTATGCCTGGGATTTGTCGGTGCGCGGCGCGCACCTGGATACCACCCACGGGTTTTTCAACGGAACCAGCATGTTTTTGTGCGCGACAGGCAAGGAAGATCATGCCTGCACGGTTGATATTCAGCCGCCGGATGGGGATTCGTACGAACACTGGCGCGTTGCTACCGCGATGAATTCGGCGGGCGCACCGGAAAGGGGATTTGGTCGCTATTCGGTCCGGGATTACGATGAGCTCATCGATCACCCCGTTGAGATGGGTGAGTTTGATCTGTACGAGTGGGAGGCCTGTGGCGTGCCGCATGCGATGGCCATCACCGGTCGCCACGATACCGACGGAGAACGCCTGGTCAGCGATCTGATCCAGATCTGCGAACACCATATACGATTCTTTGGTGAGCCGGCGCCCATCGATCGCTACCTGTTTTTGACCACCGCGCTGGGTGATGGTTATGGCGGACTGGAACATCGTGCCTCATCGGCGCTGATGTGCAAGCGCAGCGAGTTACCGCGCGCGGGAATGGTGGCAACCGACAAGGGCTATCGGCGCTTTCTGGGTTTGTGCAGCCATGAGTACTTCCATACCTGGAACGTAAAACGCATCAAACCGGAAGCGTTCACACCCTATGACCTGAGCCGGGAGACCCCCACCGAGCTGATGTGGGTATTCGAGGGCATCACATCGTATTACGACGATCTCGCCTTGTTACGCAGTGGTCTGATATCGCGCGCCGGATATCTTGAGCTTGTGGCCCAGGTCGTCACCCGTGTCTTGAGTGGTGCCGGTCGCCTGAAACAAAGCCTGGCCGAGTCGAGCTTTGACGCGTGGACAAAATTCTACAAACAGGACGAGAACTCACCCAACGCCATTGTCAGTTATTACCAAAAAGGATCGCTGGTCGCACTGGCACTGGATCTGATGATCCGACGGGACACACACGACAAGCAGTCGCTGGATGATGTGATGCGCGAGCTTTGGCGGCTGCATGGCAAAACCGGTCTTGGGGTTTCAGAAGGCGGGCTCGAGCAGCTGGTGCACGAGGTTACCGGTCTGGATTTTTCCGGTTTTTTTGATGCAGTGATACGCGGAACCGATGATCCGCCGCTGGCGGAGCTGTTGTCCGGTGTTGGCATAGAATTCGATCTCCGGGCTGCTGCCAGCGAGACCGATACGGGCGGCAAACCCATGCCGGATGACAAAAAGGTCCCGGCGTATCTCGGTATCAAAACGCGTGCCATGCGCGGTATCCGGCGTATTGAGCAGGTTTTTGATGGCAGCGGTGCGCAGGATGCGGGCGTCTCGGCTGGCGACATACTGGTTGCCATCGACGGGATACGCGTGACGGCCAGGAATTACCCGGACTTGCTGCACCGGCTGGAAACAGGGTCGCGGGTTGCCGTCGCGGTGTTTCGTCGCGACTTGCTGATGACCATGGATGTTGAAATCAAGGATGCGCCGATGACCGTTTGCTATCTTGTTGTGGATGAAAACGCTGCGGAAGATGCGCGGGTCAGACGCGCGGCCTGGCTGCATGAAGACTAGACGGGTATCGGGTTGCGCACAACTCATCGCGGTTGTCGCGGTGGGCATGTTGCTGCCCGGGCTGTTGCTCAGCGAGCCGGTAATAAAGTCAGAAAGCCTGCCGCGTCTCCCGGCACCGGTAAGCAATAACTCGGTTGCGGTTATTCAAACAAAAGACGGGCCACAGCTGTTCAGTTTTCTGGGGCTCGGTGCTGGAAAAACCTGGCGCGACACCCTTGCGTCGGCGATGACACTTCAACCTGGCAATGACGAATGGACATCACTGAATGACGTGCCTGGCCCTGAAGGGCGTCTTGCATCGACGGCTGCTGCCGTCGGCGATTCGGTGTTTGTGTTCGGCGGTTACACGGTTGCCGCGGATCAAAGCGAAAAATCCATAGAAACGGTTCATGAACTGAATGTATCCACGGGTGGCTATCGATTGCGGGCACCGATGCCGGTACCCGTCGATGACAGCGTCGCAATGGTGTATGCGAACCGGTACATCTACCTGGTCAGCGGGTGGCACGACACAGCCAATGTGAATCTCGTCCAGGTGTTCGATACCCGGGACAATCACTGGTTCCAGGCAACCATGTATCCGGGCGCGCCGGTTTTTGGTCAAAGCGGCGGTATTGCCGGTAACCGGATGGTCGTCTGCGATGGCGTAAAAATTGTAGTCGATGAAACAGAGCAGCGTCGTTTTGCTGCATCACCTGAGTGTTTTCATGGACGAATTCATGAAGACGAAATCAATCGCATCACCTGGCAAAAGCTGCCACATCATTCGGGGACGGCGCTGTATCGCGCTGCCGCTGCCGGAACCCTGCAAAACGGCGGCGAAGTGGTTTTCGCAGGCGGCAGCGACAACCCGTATAACTACAATGGCATCGGTTACGACGGTGAGCCATCGTCCCCATCGGCGCGGGTTTTTGCATGGTCATTTGAAAAAAACCAATGGCTGAATTACGGAGTGCTCGATGTGCCAACCATGGATCATCGGGCCCTGTTGACTACCAACGACGGTTTTATCATCGTCGGCGGCATGCGCGCCGGCCAAAAGGTCAGCGCAGGCGTTTTACGATTCAAGCTGCCATCACCGTGACCAGCGTATGATCATTGGCAACGCAAAGGATGCGCGCTTTGCGTTGGTTCGTTTGCTTGTCGGTGCTGTTTTGATCAGCTTTTCACCCGTGTTTGTACGTCTTACCAGTGTGTCGCCGACAACCAGCGGTTTTTATCGTGTTTTGTTTGGCGGCCTCATTCTGCTTGGCGCACCGCTGATTTTGCGCCGCCCGGTAGTCAACAAGAGATTTGTATTTTTGCTGCTGGCTGTGGCGGCATTTTTTTTCGCGGGTGATCTCTGGTTCTGGCACCGGAGTATTTTTTATGTGGGACCCGGTCTGGCTACGCTGCTGGCAAATTTCCAGGTATTCATACTCGCGATCGCTGGCATCGTCATATTCGGTGAAAAGCTGCGATGGGAAGTGGTGGTCTCCATACCGATGGCGCTGATCGGTCTTGCCCTGATCGTCGATTTCGACTGGCGTCACCTGGAACCGGGTTATCGCACCGGGATTCTTTTTGGTCTTGCTACCGCGGTTTTTTATGCGGGTTATCTGTTGAGTCTGCGGCGCGCGCGCAGCGAGGCAGGCGGGGTTTCAGCGTCAGCCGATATGGGTTGGATGTCGCTGATATGCGCGGTGATGCTGGCCGCCGTTGCGTTTGGCAGCAACGAGTCGCTGGTTATTCCCGGGCTACGGGATGCCGGCATTCTGGTCGCGTATGCGGTCGTTGCACAGGTTGCCGGGTGGATATTGATAGCAACAAGTCTGCCGCAGTTGCCCGCTTCACGGGTCGGGTTGGTATTGCTTTTGCAACCCACACTTGCATTTGTCTGGGATGTTTTGTTTTTCGACCGGCCCGTAACGATCAGTGAAGGTCTTGGCCTGGGAATTGCGCTTGCCGCAATTTATATTGGCGCACGACCTTCAGCCTAGCAGGCGCAGACGCCCGGGCAGGACTTCAATATTCAAAGTGGTTTGCTCGCCCTTCATCATTTCACCATCGATCTGCGCCGGAACCGGTTTATCGGTCTCTATACTCAGCTTGCGACAACGCAGCGACCTGACGTGCCTGCGGCCGAGATGAGTGCCGCGGATGACATGCGGCGCCAGCCGCAGGACGCTCATACGCGTGAGATCATTTGCGATGATTACCTCGAGCAATCCATCCTGCACCGATGCCTGCGGGGCGATAAAAAACATGCCCCCCGTATGGCTGCCGTTGTTTGCCGCAATCAGCGCTACATTTGATTCAAATACTTCATCATCTACGCGGATACGCATACGCGTGTTATCGATTCCGAGCAGCAGTCTTTTGATCAGCGCGATGCCATATACGGCGTTCCCATGCAGTTTTGTGAACCCGGAGGCAATCTGGTTGACCTGCGCGTCAAAACCCATACCGCAACCATTGACAAATATCTGATCATTGCAGCGCCCGAGATCAATGCGCCGCGGCGGTTGTTCGCGTGCCAGTCTGTCGATGAGGTAATCGGTTGCCGCTTGCCAGCCATCGGGAAGGTGCGTGACTTTTTTGAAGTCGTTACCGGTACCGGTTGGGATAAATGAAAAAACCGGGTCCGCATCAGCCTGCACAATGCCGTTGACCGTTTCATGGATGGCGCCATCGCCACCACAAACAACCAGTGTGCGGCAGACTTTGTGGCAGCACTCACAGGCAATGCCGGTTAATTCTCCCGGTGCCGTACTATAGATGACATCAAAGCGGTGGCCCGATGCCTCAAGGCGATCCGCGACCAATGGCCCGATACGCCGACCTGCACCACGACCGGCGCTTGGGTTGATCAGGAGGATATTGCCTGGACGGGTTATGAGCGGCTACCTCGTTTGAAGTACAGCTATATAGTACATAAAAATCAATTGCTTGCGTGTATTTTGCTGCACCAACCGGGGTGCGGCTGCTACAATTACGCCTGTACTGACGGAGTGTCCAAATGTTTGAACTTGTCGTAAAGGTATTGCTTGCATACATGCTGGGATCGGTGTCCGGCAGCCTTGTTATTGGCAAGTTTTACGGTGGCGTCGATATCCGCACCATGGGCAGCGGCAACGCAGGCGGTACCAATGCGCTGAGGACACAGGGAAAACTGTTCGCGCTTGGAGTAATACTGATCGATGTCTTGAAAGGCTCGGTCGCGGCGGGTTTGATTGCAATCATTGCAATCCCGATCATCGGCATCGATCCGGATGTTTCACGCGACACTTTGCGTTTGTTTTGCGGTGCGGCTGCCGTGGTCGGCCATTGTTATCCCCTGTGGTTCCGGTTCAAGGGCGGCAAAGGCGCCGCGACCCTGATTGGTGTCATCATGGTCATCAAACCGATTCTGCTTTTGCCGGTGATGCTGGTTTGGGCGGTTACGCTGGTTTTCACCGGATACGTGGGTCTTGCAACTATCATGGGCGCTGTGGCTGCACCCGCAACTATTTTGATAACCGACGGCGTGGCGCAAGCTGGCCTGCTTGTTTTTGCAGTCGTCATGGCATTGTTCATCATCTTCACTCATCGCAGCAATATTGCCCGCCTGCGTGAGGGCACTGAACACCGCGCTGTAAAAGCCATGTTGTTCAAGCGGTGAATGTTTAGTGATTGAGGCGACAACCGGGGTGTCGGGTGACACGCGCCACCATCTGATCGCGCTACTCAGCGATGGCCGGTTTCACTCCGGCGAAACTCTCGCATCCATGCTTGATGTCAGCCGTAATGCAATCTGGAAGCAGATTCAGTCTCTGGAGGCGCTCGGTCTTGAAGTCTTTGCCGTGCATGGCAAAGGCTACCGGTTGCGGGAACCCATAGAACTCCTGGATCGCGATGCGATTGTCAGCAGCCTTGATGCCAGCGTGGCTGGAAAAATTCAAAGTATCGATCTGCTCCATGAGACGAACTCGACGAATACCCGTCTTTCATCCCAGCCGGCAGCCCGGCCTGGTTTTGCCAGCGTGTGTATTGCAGAACACCAAAGCGGCGGCCGCGGGCGTCTCGGCCGTGAATGGCAATCGCCCTATGCATCCGGGCTGTTGCTGTCCATGGGCTGGTGTTTTCCCGAAACGCCACCCATGATCCAGGCGCTGAGTCTTGCCGTAGGTGTCGGTATTCGAAATGCGCTGAGCAAATCCGGAATTGCGGATGTTGGTTTGAAATGGCCAAACGATCTGGTTTGCGATGCGGGCAAACTTGGCGGCATTCTTGTAGAGCTGCAAGGCGAGGCCGGTGGTCCTGCCAACGTGATTACCGGCGTTGGCATCAATTACCGTTTGAGCGATCAGGCACGCGATGCGATGGAACAGATACAAGCTGCCGACCTGTATGGTCTCGGCGGCGATGACACGCCGGGGCGCAACGATGTGTGCGCAATGCTTGTCACCGCCATGATCGGTGCATGTGAGCAGTTCGAGCAAAGTGGTTTTGAACGGTTTCTTTCGGATTGGCGTGCCGCAGATGCATACCGTGATTTGCCCGTCAGCGTGTGTCGCGGCGAAAAGACCGTGGACGGGGTCGCTCGCGGTATCGATGACGATGGTGCGCTGCTGGTGGAAATCGATGGTGAGATGCGTCGATATGTTTCGGGCGAAATGAGCCTGCGGGTGGCCAGCGCATGATTCTTTTGATTGATGCCGGTAATTCACGTATCAAATGGGCCAGTCTTTGTTATGGGAAATCGGGCCATGGGAAGTCGGGCGATGGACAGCTGGGTCCGCAAAGCGAGATTCTGCACAGCGATATTCACAAGCACGGGCCCGGCATTCTGTTTGATGCGTTGACCACAGTGCCCGATCGCGTACTCGTGTCCAACGTGGCGGGCGAGTCGCTGGAAAAAGCGCTCATGTTGGCTGTGCGCGAGCAATATGATGTGCAAGCCGAATTCGTGCAGACAAGTATGGAAGCCTGCGGTATTCGTAACGGCTATGGGGATCCAAAACAGATGGGTGTGGATCGCTGGGTGGCGATGATTGGTGCCCGGGCCCATTGCGCGGCGCCGGTTTGTGTCATAGACGCGGGTACGGCTGTCACGATCGATGTGCTGGATAAAAAAGGCGTACACCTTGGCGGTCTGATTGCACCGGGATTCCACCTGATGGCGGCGGCCTTGAACAAGAGTACCAGCGATATAGACATAAGCCCCGGGCTGCCCGATGAGAATGGCGCTTTCCTGGGTCACAGCACCCAGGAGGCGATACGCAAAGCCAGTTACCATGCCGTTGTCGCGTTTGTCGAGCAGGCTTGCACACGCATTGCCAGCGAGATAAAAATGCCTGTGGCCCGTATACTGACCGGCGGGGACGGCTTGATTTTGGCGGCGGCGCTGAATGGTAAACATGAATACATTCCTGAGCTGGTTCTCCGCGGGCTCAAAGAGATTGCAGAAATGGACAACTGACCCGGCGCGCAACGCAGGGCGGTTTGAAAAGGGACGAATGAAGGTACTTATATACAGCCTGTTGCTGATCAACCTGGGTGTGCTTGCATGGTTTAGCTGGTTTGTCGATGAAGATGAGCCGCCCACTGTCACATCCGAATTTTCAATTGACGAATCGTTGCCGCAACTGGTGCTTGAGAGCGAAGTTCAGCCGGGACCATCGATGATACTGGATACGGT
>CBDUSC010000069.1:0-7958 GCA_965369735.1 uncultured bacterium | reverse complement strand
AGGGATGCAGTCATGATGCGGATTGTCGATATTCTCTATGCGCTGCCGTTCATGTTCCTGGTGATTTTGCTGACGATTGTTTTTGGCAGACATATCATTTTGATATTTGTTGCGATTGGTGCCATCAACTGGCTGGATATGGCGCGAATCGTTCGCGGTCAGACGCTGAGCCTGCGCAACCGGGGGTATGTCGAGGCTGCAAAAATAGCCGGTGCCGGCACACCCTATATTATTACGCGGCATATCGTGCCCAACCTGCTTGGCATCGTCGTGGTCTATGTGACGCTGACGGTACCGCAGGTCATCCTTGTTGAGTCCTTTTTGAGTTTTCTTGGTCTGGGCGTACAGGAACCGATGACATCGTGGGGTGCATTGATCAGCAATGGCATCAAACTGCTGGAAGTCGCGCCATGGTTATTGTGGTACCCGGCCGCGTTCCTGGTGCTCACGTTGATGTGTCTGAATTTCCTGGGCGACGGTCTGCGGGATGCATTCGATCCGCAAAGCCATGGAGGCACATCAAGGTGAGCCTGCTGCGCATCCGCGATCTCACGATTCGCTATCCGGCCGCAGCCGGATCAGTGAAGGTAGTTGACGGCCTTGACCTGGATATTGCACCCGGTGAGATCCTTGGCCTGGTCGGCGAATCCGGATCCGGCAAGACCCAGACAGCGCTGGCGGTACTTGGCTTGCTCGATGACCGCGCGATCTGCAGCGGGTCTGTGCTGTTTGATGACAGCGACCTGATTGCAGAACCATCGCATTTGAAAAATCTCCGCGGTCACGCGCTCGGGAT
Organism: uncultured bacterium; assembly: GCA_965369735.1. Taxonomy (GTDB): domain Bacteria; phylum Pseudomonadota; class Gammaproteobacteria; order Steroidobacterales; family CBDUSC01; genus CBDUSC01. The sequence goes on along the minus strand of CBDUSC010000069.1, from coordinate 7,162 downwards.
GATATTCCAGGACCCGGTAGCGTCACTGAATCCCTGCCGCAATATCGCAAGTCAAATGATGGAGCCGCTGCTGGCTCGCGGGGAAACGCGCGAACAGGCACGCCGGCTGTGCAGCGAGCAACTGGCAGCAGTACACATCGAGGATGTGGACCGGGTGTTCAGATGTTACCCGCACCAGTTGTCGGGCGGGATGTGCCAGCGCGTCATGATCGCAATGGCGTTGCTGGGTGAGCCACGCCTGCTGGTAGCGGACGAGGCGTGCACCGCGCTGGATGTCACCGTGCAAGGCCAGATTCTTGCTCTTCTAAAAGAGCTGAGCGATACGCGCGATATGGCAATCCTGTTCATCTCTCATGACCTGGGTGTGGTTGCCGGCCTGGCAGACCGCGTCACGGTGCTCTATGCCGGTCGCGAAATGGAAAGCGCGGCAGCGGCAGCTTTGTTTCAAAGCCCCGTGCATCCTTATACCCAGGGCTTGCTGGCGTGCCGGCCAGGGCCCATCGATGGCGCAGCAGATGGATGGCTAAAACCCATACCCGGCCAGCCACCGATACCCGGTGAAATAGTAAAGGGTTGCCCCTTTGAGCCACGCTGCAGCCAGCGCATGCAGCAATGCGCAGACAATACGCCACAAAGAGAACGTGTCGGTCACGGCCATACAAAGGCCTGCCACCTGGAGAACCCCGCGTGAGCGCAGTGTTGCTACAGCTCAACGATGTAACTGTGCGTTATCGCCTGGCTGCCAATAGCCTGCTGGGGTCCGCGCGCACCCTGGATGCCGTACGCGGTGTCAGCTTCGAGCTCGCAAAGGGAGAGACGCTGGGCATTGTTGGTGAGTCCGGCAGCGGAAAATCATCGCTGGCGCGTGCCATAGCGGGTTTGCTGCCGGTCAGCGGCGGTCGCATTGAGTTTGCAGCCGGCGCAGTAGTCCCGGGTCGCGTGCAAATGGTGTTTCAAAACCCGGCGGGATCGCTGAATCCACGCATGACGGTTTTCGAGTTGATTGCTGAACCCCTGCGGGTGGCTGAGCTGCCGGTGCAGGGTGACATGGCCGATTCTGTAACCAGGATAATGATGTCTTGCGGTCTGGATGCATCACTGCAGGCACGCTATGCACATGAGTTATCTGGCGGGCAATGCCAGCGCGTTGCGATTGCGCGCGCACTGATCACCAACCCCGATTTGTTGATCTGTGACGAAGCCGTCAGCGCGCTGGATGTATCCATACAAGCGCAAATCGTGAACCTGTTACGCGAGCTGCAGGAATCCATGCAATTGGCTATGCTGTTCATATCCCATGATTTGTCGGTCGTACGGCACTTATGCGATCGGGTGCTTGTGATGTATCGTGGTTGTATTGTCGAGGACGCGTCTGTGACTGCGTTGTTTACCCGGCCGCAACACGCGTATACCCGCACCCTGCTTGGCTCAGCAACGAATCTGTAGACTAAAACATCATGAATTTTTCCGGGGAGACGAGACATGACTGAATTCGGCATTGGCTGGCTTTTTTGGGGCATTCTGGCATTTGGAGTACTCACACTCATAAAGGGTGTGAGGCAGGTAAAGCAAGGGTTTGAATTCACCGTGGAGCGCTTTGGCCGCTTGCGGCGCACGCTGCGCCCCGGGCTTGGCCTTATCATTCCCTATGTCGATGCCATCGGTCACAAGGTGAACATGATGGAACGCGTGATGGATGTGCCCTCGCAGGAAGTCATAACCAAGGACAATGCGGTTGTGACCGTTGACGGTGTCGTATTTTTCCAGGTGCTGGATGCGGTAAAGGCATCCTACGAGGTCAACCAGCTCGAGCTTGCCATTTTGAATCTCGTGATGACCAATATTCGAACCGTGCTCGGTGCCATGGATCTCGATGAGTCTTTGTCAAAACGCGATGAAATCAATGCACGCCTGCTCAATGTTGTTGATGAAGCAACAACCCCCTGGGGTGTCAAGGTAACGCGTATCGAGATCAAGGACATCTCCCCGCCGCGAGACCTTGTGGAAGCCATGGCCAGGCAAATGAAAGCGGAGCGCGACAAGCGCGCGACGATTCTGGAAGCAGAAGGTCAGCGTCAGGCGGAAATACTGCGCGCCGAGGGCGACAAACAGGCTGTTATGCTCGATGCCGAAGGTCGCAGGGAAGCGGCATTCCGCGATGCCGAAGCACGCGAGAGAGAAGCGGAAGCCGAAGCGCGCGCCACGCACATGGTGTCTACTGCGATTGCAAAAGGCGATGTAAAGGCTCTGAACTATTTTATTGCCCAGGAGTACGTCAAGACCCTGGAAAAGATCGGTAGCGCGCCAAATCAAAAAGTTTTGTTCCTGCCGGTGGAGCTCAGCGGGCTTGCCGGGACCGTCGGCGGCGTTACCGAACTGATTCGCCAATCTTTGAGTAGTGATGCCCTGAATAGTGATGCAAGGAGCAAAAGTGAAAACCAGGGAGGTGGCGCGTAATGGAATGGGTCAACAATCTTGAGTTCTGGCATTGGTGGATAGCCGCCATTGCGCTGGCCATCCTGGAGATATTCGTATCTGGCGCTGTGTTTATCTGGTTTGCGCTGGGCGCCGGGCTGGTCGGCAGCACCATGATCTGGATGCCCTGGCTGCCATGGGAGGCACAATTTGTTCTGTTTACCGTTTTTTCGCTTGCATCTGTCATTGTGTGGCGCCGGTTTCGCGACAAAAAAGGTGATGAGAGCGCATACCCGACGCTCAACAAGCGGGGTGAACAATATGTCGGCCGCACATTTACGCTTGATGAAGCCATCGATAATGGTTTTGGCAAGGTGAAAGTGGATGACACAATCTGGAAGGTCAGTGGAACGGATTTGCCTTCGGGCACACAAGTGAAGGTCGTCGATATCGATGGCACGGTATTCAAAGTGGAAAAGGTTTAGGAACGCAGATTGGAGATTGACGATGTCGGGGTTTTTCGATTTCGAGATTACTGCCATCGATGGCAGTGACAATGTCCTGACCGGCTTGCAAGGAAAAGTCGTTTTGGCGGTCAATGTTGCCAGCGAGTGTGGCTTGACACCGCATTACGAAGGCCTTGAGTCCCTGTACCGCGATCTCGGGCCGCAGGGTTTTGCGGTGGTGGGTTTTCCCTGCAACCAGTTTGGTGCACAGGAACCTGGCGATGAAGCCGCCATTCGGCAGTTCTGCACCAGCCGCTATGATGTAACGTTTGCAATGAGCAGCAAACTGGATGTCAACGGTGATGACAGACACCCGTTGTATGCCTGGCTGACCAGTGAGGAGAATGGTTTCCCCGGCGATATCGAGTGGAATTTCGAAAAATTTCTGATCGATCGCGATGGCAATATTTTGCACCGTTATCCGCCGAAGACGGAGCCGGGTGACAAGGGTCTGCTGCAGGACATTGCGGATGCGCTGCCGCGCATCTAGCGTGAACTGCCCGCGATCAGTTTCGTATGGTTAACGATCCGGGCCACATTGATTATCCCTATGGCGTGACCGCCATCGATACGCATTACGTACGGCCTTTGTGCGATGCGAGCCATCTGATTGTGCACAACGGGCGTGCAGCATTTGTCGATACCGGCACTGCATTCTCTGTACCGGGGTTACTGAAAGTCCTGGAGATCAAGGACATAGACCCCGATCAGGTCGACTATGTATTGCTGACGCATGTGCATCTTGATCATGCGGGTGGCGCCGGTCAGTTGATGCAGGCGCTGCCGAATGCACAGGCGGTACTACACCCGCGCGGTGCGCCGCATATGATTGATCCATCGAGGTTGGTAGCAGGCACCATCGCGGTTTATGGCGAAGAAAAATATCACGAGCTGTATGACGAATTGATACCCATCGATGAGCACAGAGTCCTGGTTGTGGAGGATGGCGACATGCTGTGCATTGGCGAGCGGCCACTGGAATTCATACATACACCCGGCCACGCAAGGCATCACTACTGCATCATCGACCCCGAAGCCCGCGGAATATTCTCAGGCGATACCTTTGGTGTTTCATACCGCGAGTTCGATACCGATAACGGTGCATTTATTTTTCCAACAACCACGCCGGTGCATTTTGATCCGGATGCAGCGCATGCTTCCATCGACAGGCTCATGTCATACAAGCCAGAATCCATTTATGTCACGCATTACAGCCGGCTCACTGAACTCGACAGGTTGTCAAACGACATGCACGAATGTCTTGACGCCTTTGAAGCCATGGCAAAACAACATGTGGCCAGCGATGACAGAACCAGCGCCATACGCAGGGACATGTACGAGTTTCTGGACCAGCGGCTCGTGGCACACGGTTATGCAGGCGATGCCGATCGTCGTCGGCAATGGCTGGAAATGGACGTCGCGCTGAATACGGCTGGCATCGAAGTCTGGCTGGACAGGACAAGTCAACAGGATAGGGCACAACAACAATGAGCACATTCAAGGCATACCGGATACACAATGAGGATGGCGCCATTGTTGCCAGATACGAAAATCTCACGCTGGATGACCTTTCCGAGGGCAATGTCGTCATACGATCAAAGTACTCGGGCATCAATTACAAGGATGCGCTTGCGGCGACGGGTGCCGGAAAAATATTGAGAACGTATCCGCTGGTCGGCGGTATCGATGTGTCGGGAGTCGTAGAGACCAGCGATGACGATCGATTCAAACCGGGCGAAGCAGTCGTGGTGACAGGTTGTGGTCTGTCGGAAACGGTCGATGGTGGTTACTCGGAGCTTGTACGCGTCGCTGCCGAGTCGGTGATCCCGATACCGGCCGGTCTGGATGAACACGATGTGATGGTGCTTGGCACCGCGGGTTTTACCGCGGCACTTGCAATACACAAGATGGAACACAATGGCCAGACACCGGAGAACGGACCCATCGTTGTCACCGGCGCGACTGGCGGCGTCGGCAGCTTTGCAGTCAACATGCTGGCGGGGCGCGGTTACGAGGTTGTGGCGGTCAGTGGCAAAGCCGAAAAAACAGATTATCTCAAGACCCTTGGTGCCAGTGATGTGCTGGCACGTGATGACATTGATTACGGCAGCCGACCGCTGGAAAAAGCGCTGTGGGCCGGTGCTGTTGATAGTGTAGGCGGCGAAATGCTTGCCTGGCTGACCCGTACCATGGGTTGGTGGGGAAATATCGCCTGCATCGGTCTGGCAGGCAGCCATGAGCTCAATACGACGGTAATACCGTTTATCCTGCGCGGCATCAACCTGCTGGGGATCAACTCCATGGCTACCCCGCGCGAGTTACGACTGACGGTCTGGCAACGCCTCGCCGGTGATCTCAGGCCCGGGAACCTGGATCTGATTGGCAGCCGCAGCATTGACTTTGACGACCTGCACGGCGCGTTCCAGGACTACCTTGATGGCAAGGTGACCGGTCGCAGCGTGGTCAAAATTCCCTGAGCAACAGGCAGTGATAACGCCGTCGGTGCAGTCCCCTGATTTGGGAAACGCTGGTCCGCTGAGCTAAACTAACTGACTTTTCGCGCTCGAGTGCCCGCTGGTTGCGGGTTTCCTGGTTTCGTGTGGAGATAGAGTATGCAGACGCCTGGTTCCGCAGGCGCCCGGTTTCGGGCAGCCCTGGAAGATGAAAAACCGTTGCAAATAGCCGGTACGATCAATGCGTATAGCGCGTTGCTGGCCCGACGCGCCGGTTTCAAAGCCCTATATTTGTCAGGGGCCGGTGTCGCCAATCATTCCTTTGGTTTTCCCGATCTCGGCATCACGAGTCTGAACGATGTATGCGAGGACATTCGTCGCGTCGGCAATGCAACCAGCCTGCCATTGCTGGTCGACGCCGATACCGGGTGGGGTGGCGCGTTCATGATTGCGCGCACCGTCAGGGATATGACGCGGGCCGGCGCGGCCGGTTTCCATATCGAGGACCAGGTACAGGCAAAACGATGCGGGCATCGCCCCGGCAAAGCGCTGGTCAGCAGCGATGAAATGTGTGATCGGCTCAAGGCGGCAGTGGATGCAAAAACCGATGAGCAATTTGTCATTATGGCGCGCACCGATGCGCATTCAGTCGAAGGACAACAGGCTGCAATCGATCGTGCGGTTGCCTATGCAGAAGCGGGCGCCGATATGATTTTTGCGGAGGCATTGACGGAGCTTGATGAGTATCGTCAGTTTACCGATGCAGTCAGTGTGCCGGTGCTGGCAAATATCACCGAGTTTGGCAAAACGCCGATGTTTACAGTGGATGAACTTGGAGGCTCGGGTGTTGCAATGGTTTTGTACCCGTTGTCTGCATCGCGCGCGATGGCAAAAGCCGCTGCGGCCGTGTATGCGGAGATAAGGAGCACGGGATCACAAAAAGACGTGCTTGCAACCATGCAGGAACGCAGCGACTTATATGAGGTACTCGGTTATCACGAGTACGAAGAAAAACTGGATGAATTGTTCTCGAAGAATACGGGTGAACAGGAATGAGTGACGTAAAAAAAGCCGGTGGTCTTGCCGGCGTATCTGCCGGTGATACCGCGATCGCAACCGTTGGCAAGGAGGGCGCTGGCCTGACCTATCGCGGCTACGATATTTACGATCTCGCAGAGAAAGGCAGCTTTGAAGAGGTGGCCTATCTGTTGCATTACGGTGAGTTGCCGAATCAAAGCCAGCTGGATGACTACAAGCTCAGGCTGAAAAGCCTGCGCGGTCTGCCCGATGAGCTGAAAAAAGTGCTGGAGGCTGTGCCCGCCGATTCGCACCCCATGGATGTACTGCGTACAGGCTGTTCTTTTCTTGGCAACCTGGAGCCAGAGGGCGATTTTTCAAACCAGGTCGATGTAGCGGATCGCTTGCTCGCCGTGTTCCCATCGATGATGTTGTACTGGCATCGCTATCACAGCGATGGCACGCGTATCGACACCATGACCGATGACGACACGGTCGCGGGTCATTTCCTCAATATGGTGCACGACAAACCACCAAGTGAGTTTCACCAGCGCGTACTGGATACATCGCTGATCCTGTACGCGGAGCACGAATTCAATGCATCGACGTTTACCGCGCGAGTGATCGCGGCCACATTGTCCGATTTCCACTCGGCGATTACCGGCGCGATCGGCGCACTGCGTGGACCGTTGCATGGTGGTGCGAATGAGGCAGCAATGGAGCTTGTGCAAAAGTTCGACTCACCCGAGAACGCCCATACAGGTTTGCTGG
>CBDUSC010000068.1:0-7979 GCA_965369735.1 uncultured bacterium | reverse complement strand
GTGTCCGGTACCAAGCTGCTCGGCCTGCAATACCCATTCAACCTCATATCCCTGCAGAGACTCGCAGACCTGCGACCCGCCATATCCATAGACGACCAGCACCTGTCCGGCATCCAGCACAGCGCTGCGATCCAGCACATGCGCAAGCAATGACCGGCCAGCCAAAGGCTGCAAAACCTTTGGCAGATCGGATTTCATGCGTGTGCCCTGCCCGGCGGCCAGAATAATGATGCTCAACGGCAAGATCAGGTATCTCTTGTTAGCGATACATGGGTTATCGTTTTGCGGCTTTGCGCAGACGCTGGATCGATTGAAGCTGTGCCATCGCGGTCGCAAGTTCGGCGCGCGCATGCGCAACATCCACATCGCTTTCGTGATCGGCAAGCGCTGCTTCCGCTCGTTTTTTGGCTTCTTCGGCTGCCGCCTGATCGATATCTGCCGCGCGCAGCGCCGTATCGCTGAGCACAGTCACCTGGTGCGGCTGGACCTCGAGTATTCCACCGGACACGTAAAAGGCCAGCTCTTCGCCGTCTGGCGTCTGTACCCGGACTTCACCCGGCTTCATCTGGGTGATCAGCGGTGCGTGGCGCGGGGCGATGCCCATTTCACCCATCACCGCGGGTGCAAACACCATGGCCGCTTCACCCGACCAGATTTCGCCTTCGGCGCTTACGATATCGACATGGATAACACTCACTTCGAATGCTCCCGTTGACTACTGCAGCGTCTTCGCTTTTTCAACGGCTTCCTCGATACCACCGACCATATAGAACGCCTGCTCAGGCAGGTTATCGTAGTCGCCAGCAAGGATGCCCTTGAATCCGCGAATCGTGTCGGCCAATGACACATATTTACCATCGGAACCGGTAAACGTTTCTGCAACGAAAAACGGCTGAGACAAATAGCGTTGCATTTTGCGCGCTCGGGTAACAGTCAGTTTGTCTTCTTCAGACAATTCGTCCATTCCCAGGATCGCGATAATGTCCTGTAGTTCCTTGTAACGCTGCAGCGTACTCTGCACACCACGCGCCACATCATAGTGTTCCTGGCCAACGATATTTGGATCCAGCAGACGCGAGGTCGAATCCAGAGGATCAACCGCGGGATATATGCCAAGCTCTGCAATCTGACGCGACAACACCAGGGTTGCATCAAGGTGAGCAAAAGTTGTCGCGGGCGATGGATCGGTGAGGTCATCCGCAGGCACATAAACGGCCTGGAACGAGGTAATCGATCCGGTCTGTGTTGATGTAATACGCTCCTGCAATACGCCCATTTCCTCAGCCAGTGTCGGCTGATAACCCACGGCTGATGGCATGCGGCCAAGCAACGCTGACACTTCGGTACCCGCCAGCGTGTATCGGTATATGTTATCGATAAACATGAGTACATCACGGCCTTCATCGCGGAAGTTCTCGGCGATGGTCAGGCCGGTCAGTGCAACACGCAGACGGTTACCCGGAGGTTCGTTCATCTGGCCATATACCAGGGACACTTTTTCGAGAACGTTCGAATCCTTCATCTCGTGGTAGAAGTCGTTACCCTCACGGGTACGCTCGCCCACACCGGCAAACACCGAGTAACCGCTGTGCTCAATGGCAATGTTACGGATAAGCTCCATCAGCGTGACGGTCTTGCCCACGCCAGCGCCGCCAAACAACCCGATCTTGCCACCCTTTGCGATCGGCATGATCATGTCGATGACCTTGATGCCGGTCTCGAGAATTTCCACCGACGCCGCCTGCTCTTCATAGCTGGGCGCTGGGCGATGGATAGGCAGACGAACATCGGTGCCAATCGGACCCGCTTCGTCTATCGGCTCTCCGAGTACATCCATGATGCGGCCCAGGGTAGCTTCGCCTACCGGTACCGAAATCGGACCGCCGGTATTCTTCACCTCCATGCCACGCCGCACCCCTTCGCTGGAACCCATCGCAATCGATCGAACCACGCCGTCGCCCAGTTGCTGCTGTACTTCCAGGGTCAGTCCTGTTTCCTCAAGCGACAACGCGTCGTACACCTTCGGGATTGCATCGCGCGGAAACTCCACGTCTACAACTGCGCCAATAACCTGAACAGTTTTACCAATACTCATCTACTAATCCTTAGATAATCCGAAGATCAAACTCACAGGGTGCTGCCGGCTATACCGCCGCGGCACCACCCACAATTTCTGCAATTTCCTGCGTAATCGATGCCTGGCGCGCCTTGTTGTATATCAGCTGCAGTCCATCGATCAGATCGCCGGCGTTGTCGGTTGCGGACTTCATCGCCACCATGCGCGCGGCCTGTTCGCAGGCAATGTTCTCCAAAACCCCGCGATAGACCTGCGACTCGATGTAGCGATTCAACACCGCATCCAGCAAATCGATCGCACTGGGTTCATAAATGTAGTCCCAGAGATCCTGCAACTTTTCCTTTTCCGCTGCTTCCGGCTCCACTGGCAACAGCGTTTCGACCACCGGCTTTTGGCTGACCGTCGATCCAAAGGCATTGAACGCCAGGTACAGACGATCGATTTCGCCGTCCCGATACATGTTCAGCATCGAGATCACTGCTCCGATCAGGTCTTCAAGGGCCGGGAGATCGCCCAGGTGAGTCACCTGCGTATCGATCCGCGAACCAAAGCGCTTGAAAAACGATGCGGCCTTGGCACCCATGAGACTGAACTTGATCTCGATACCTTCAGTCTCACGCTGCGCTACGTGATCCAGTACTTCTTTGAACAAATTGATGTTCAAACCGCCGCACAAGCCCCGGTCTGTGGACACAATGATGTATCCGGCGCGTTTTGCTTCGCGGCGTTCCATGAACGGATGACGATAATCCGGGTTGGCCTCCGACAAATGAGAAATAACCCGGCGTATGCGATCGGCAAACGGCTGCGATGCCCGCATCCGTTCCTGCGCCTTGCGCATTTTGCTGGCCGCTACCATTTCCATGGCCTTGGTGATCTTTTGAGTACTCTTGATACTCTTGATCTTGGTGCGAATTTCTTTTTCGTTGGACATACTCTGCGCGTCCCTTAATAGGTCCCGCTCGTCTGGAAGTCTTCCACCACCTTTTTCATGCTGGCTACGACTTCATCGTTGTACTCACCGCTGGCGTTAATGGCATCGAGCACATCCTTGTGATTCGATCGCGCATGCGCGAGCAAGGCTTCCTCAAAGGCTACGATCCGTTTGGCATCGACATCGTCCAGATAACCTTCGTTGACCGCGTACAGTGACAACGCCATTTCAGCAACCGACATGGGTGTGTACTGCTTTTGTTTCATAAGCTCGGTGACGCGCTGACCACGCTCCAGCTGTTTGCGGGTCGCTGAGTCGAGATCCGATGCAAACTGGGCAAACGCGGCCAGTTCACGATACTGGGCCAGTGCGAGACGCACGCCACCACCAAGCTTCTTGATAATCTTGGTCTGCGCGGCACCACCCACGCGGGATACCGAAAGACCGGCGTTGATCGCGGGCCGGATACCGGCGTTGAACAAATCGGTCTCAAGAAAGATCTGGCCATCGGTAATCGATATCACGTTTGTCGGCACGAAGGCCGATACGTCACCCGCCTGAGTTTCAATAATCGGCAACGCGGTCAACGAACCGGTCTTGTCTTTGACCTTTCCATCCGTTGCCTTTGCTACGAATTCCGCGTTCACGCGTGCAGCACGCTCGAGCAAACGCGAATGGAGATAGAACACGTCACCCGGGTAGGCTTCGCGGCCCGGTGGACGACGCAATAACAAGGAAACCTGGCGATAGGCCCAGGCCTGCTTTGTAAGATCGTCGTAGATGATGAGCGCGTCCTCGCCCTTGTCACGAAAGTACTCGCCCATGGAACATCCGGAGTATGGTGCGATGTATTGCATGGCCGCAGATTCCGAGGCGCTGGCGGCCACCACGATGGTGTGTTCCATCGCGCCGTGTTCTTCCAGCTTGTGCACGACACCGGCGATCGACGATCGTTTTTGACCGATTGCGACATAGATACATTTAATACCCGTACCGACCTGATTGATGATCGTATCGATGGCCACCGCTGTCTTGCCCGTCTGGCGGTCACCGATAATCAGCTCGCGCTGGCCGCGGCCAATCGGCACCATCGAGTCGATGGACTTCAAACCCGTCTGTACGGGTTGATCCACCGACTGGCGCCAGATAACGCCCGGGGCTACCTTTTCGATCGGTGCGCTGCTTTCGGCCTTGATCGGGCCTTTGCCATCGATCGGCTTACCCAGTGAGTCGACAACACGACCCAGCAGGGCTTCGCCGGTGGGCACTTCAAGAATACGGCCGGTGGTCTTGACCGTGTCGCCTTCAGAAATGTGCTTGTATTCACCCATGACCACGGCGCCGACCGAGTCCTGCTCAAGGTTGAGCGCCAGACCAAAGGTGTCGCCCGGGAACTCGAGCATTTCACCGTACTGGGCGTTGGACAATCCATGAATACGCACAATACCGTCGGTCACCGTCACAACGGTGCCCTGATCCCGCGCTTCTGCGGAAGACTGGAACTGTTCGATTTTTTCCTTGATCAGTTCGCTGATTTCAGATGCCTTGATAGACATGTATCAAACCTCTTAATGAGTCATTTCTGCGGCCAGCCTGCTGAGCTTGCCGCGTAACGATCCGTCGATGACCAGATCATCGGCGCGTACAACGGCGCCGCCAATCAGGTTCTCATCGGTTTCACAGTGGAGCCGAATATCCCGGCCAAGACGCTTTTTGAGCGATGCAATCAATTGCTTGCGCTGTTTCTCGTCGAATGGAACCGCAGATGTCACAGATACTTCAACGCTGTTCTCGAATTCGGCTTTTTGCAGCTCATACAAGGCAGTTATCTCGGGCAGCACATCCAGGCGCCGGTATTGAGAAAGAACACGAACAAAGTTTTGTCCCAGCTCACTCAGGCCATCACCGCAAACACCAATAATCAGCTCAGCCAGTTGCTGCGTGCTGACACGTGGATCGCCAAACAGGTTTTCCACGCGTTCATCGGTGCTTACCTGTGACAGCTTTACCAGCATTTTCGACCAATCCGTCAACGTGTCACTGTCACGCGCAAGCTCGAATACGGCTCTCGCGTATGGACGTGCAATGGTTGCTTTCTCCGCCATTAAAGTTGCTCAATCAACTCGTCGAACAACCTGGCATGCGCGCCCGCATCAACCTCTCGCTCGAGCAATTTGCCAGCACCGGCTGCGGCGAGTACGGCAACCTCATCACGCAAACTGGTGCGCGCCTTGAGGCTTTCCTGCTCGATCCGGGAATGCGCGTCGGCAACAAGCCGATCGCCTTCCGATGAGGCGGTCGATTTTGCTTCATCGACGATCTCGTTGGCGCGCATCTGGGCCTTGTCGAGAATGTCGCGTGCCTGATCGCGTGCCTCATCGACAATGATGTCCGATTTTTCCCTGGCTTCCTCGAGATCCTTTTTTCCCTGCTCTCCAGCAGCAAGGCCGTCCGCAATGCGTTGCTTGCGTTCTTCCATCGCTGCCATGATCGGCGGCCACACAAATTTCATCGTCACCAAAATGAAGATAAAAAACGTAATGCCCTGCCCAATCAGGGTTGCATTGATATCCACGGTAAAACTCCCGTATCAGGATTTATGAGTTGGCCGCCGGGATTAACCGCCGGTGATCGCCGACAGCAGCGGATTACCGAACAACAGCAGGGCAGCAAAGGCCACACCGATAATCGATAATGCGTCGAGCAGACCCGCAATGATGAACATGCGAACCTGCAGCATGCCCGCCAGCTCTGGCTGGCGCGCTGCGCCTTCAAGGAATTTACCACCCAGCAAACCGAAACCAATACCGGTACCGAGCGCGGCAAATGCGAAAATCAGACCTACCGCGATAGCGGTGTTTGCCTGAACTTGTGCAATCAAAGCTTCCACTTGTTTCTCCTGGTTAAGCTCAAAAAAAAATCAGTGTTCTTCGTACGCCAGACTGATATACACGATCGTCAGCGTCATAAATATGAATGCCTGCAGCGGGATCACGAGGATATGGAACAACGCCCAGACGCTGCCCGGTAGCCATTGGACCCAGAACGGAAGCATGGCAATCAGGATGAAAATCAATTCTGCGGCATACAGGTTGCCAAACAAACGCAAAGCCAGTGAAACGGGCTTGGCAATCAGCTCGACTACGTTAAGAATAATATTGAACGGGAACAGCCACGGGCCAAACGGGTGGGTCACGAACTCCTTGCCAAACCCTACAAGGCCCTTGCCCTTGATGCCGTAATAGAAAATAAGCAGCAGTACGGAAATCGACAGACCAAAGGTTGCATTGGGATCCGCCGACGGCACTATGCGCAGGTAATGCAGGTCGAATATCTTGTTTGCGAGCAACGGTACCAGATCCACCGGGACCAGATCGAGCATGTTCCAGAACAGCACCCAGACAAATATGGTCAGGGCCAGCGGCCCGACAAACGCGCGCGGTCCGTGAAAACTGTCGGCAACCGAATTGTCGGCCCACTCGACCATGGTTTCCACGAAATTTTGCATATTTGACGGTGTTTCGGCCGTGGCTTTCCTGGCGCCAAGCCAAAACAACAAAATCATGAGCAGCCCGCACAACCATGAGAAAAACAGGGTATCGAGATGGAACGTCCAGAACCCTTCGCCCACGGATAGATGCGTCAGGTGATGCGTGACGTATTCAGTCGGTGTCGGAGCTGCGCTCGCCATGTTTGTTCCAGTTCTCCCTGTCCCACAATAGCGCGAACCAGTACGCAGACAGGCTCGCGATAAAAACCGTTATCAGCGGAAGAAAAACATCCGCAAAATACACTGCTGCTATCGAAAACAATCCAACTGCAAGCAGCGTTTTCATCGCCTGTGCCGTGTAAAAAGCGCGTAGCGCGCCCTGCGGATCAGACCCGCGAGCTCGCATAAATACCCTGATTGCAAAGTACAGGCTGAGCAGAGCGCCTATGGCTCCACCAAAAAATGCCGCCAGTGCTTCCCTTGGACCGGCGAGAGCCAGCCAAAGGCCAGCCCCCAAAATCCCGATGGCCAGCTGCAGGATCACGATGCGTACCGGTATGGATTTCAGCACGTCGCAAGTCCTTGACAGCCGCCCCGAAACGGCGGCGGCAGTATACGGTTTTGAGCCGGGTTCATCAATGCTGAACGATGTTTTTTCCGCAAAAAATGGGGGTTTATATTATGTTCGTTGTCAGCATCCCCGGGATCGGCGCCCGGCCCGCTGAGCTCAGCGAATATGCTCGAGAATGCCCTCGAGTTCATCCACGCTGTTGTAACTGATCATTAACTGGCCGGATCCTTTTTGACTATGCCGAAACACCACCCTGGCACCCAGTTTGTCGCTGAGTTCGGTTTGCAAAAGCAGAATATCCGGGTCCATCGCCGGTTTTTTTGTGGCCGGTTTGCCTGCCAGCAGGCGTTTGACCAGTTTTTCAGCTTCGCGTACCGACAAGCCTTTTTTGGATATCAGTCGACCGGCTTCCACTTGTCTTGACTCGGGTAAAGCCAGCAGCGCCCTGGCATGGCCCATCTCCAGCTTGCGGTTTTCCAGCATTGCTTTGACATCGGCGCTGAGATCGAGCAACCGCAGCAGGTTGCTGACCGCCGCGCGTGACCTGCCCACTGCCTCGGCCGCCTGCTGATGCGTCATTTCAAATTCCTGGATCAGGCGGTTCAGCGCACCGGCTTCTTCCAGGGGGTTCAGATTCTCACGCTGGATATTTTCGATGAGCGATATGGCAACAGCCGACTCATCCGGCACATCGCGAATCACCGCGGGTATTTCACCGAGACCGGCCATTTGCGCGGCACGCCAGCGGCGTTCTCCAGCGATGATCTCGTAGCGACCGCTATCGCCGCTCAGGTGACGCACCAGGATGGGTTGCACCACGCCCTGTGCGCGAATCGAGTCAGCCAGTTCTTCGAGGGTATCCTGGCGCATATCCTGACGCGGCTGATACTGGCCTCGGCTCAGCAAA
>CBDUSC010000067.1:0-8155 GCA_965369735.1 uncultured bacterium | reverse complement strand
TTTTTCACACGATCACGCAACTCATCCTGCACCAGGGTGCTGAACACAATCGGCCGGGTGCCTTCAAGCTTCGCGGTCTGATTGATTTTGCTGACCGCTTTGTCCGCTTTTTCCAGCGTCGAGATAAATGGCACCGTCACCTGGCGAAAATTCACCCCGTCAAACTGGGTAAGAAGGCTGTGCCCCAGAGTTTCGGCAGTAACGCCAGTCTGGTCGGAGACAAAGAAAACCGTACGTTGATTCATTTTTTCGGTGTGTATAATGTGCTGCTGACCCAATGCGAATTTTCCTGATCCGACGAAGAAAAACAAGGGGCAATATTTGGACTCTTACATAATTCCTTTGGACCGGGTCGGCATGGATGATGTCGAAACGGTGGGAGGGAAAAACGCCTCCCTGGGCGAAATGATCAGCAAACTGAGCAAACTAAAGGTTGCTGTGCCCGGTGGATTTGCAACGACGGCGGCCGCCTACCGGGAATTCCTGGCCCAGGATGGCCTGGATCGGCGCATCAATGAACGCCTTGATTCACTCGATATCGACGATGTGGATGCCCTCGCGCGCAGCGGCCAGGAGATACGCCAGTGGGTCATGGATCTGGATCTGCCCGCAAAACTGGAATCTGACATCCGCGTTGCCTGGGATGCCATGAGCGATGGCCGGGATATCGCGGTTGCGGTGCGCTCATCTGCGACCGCGGAGGACCTGCCCGAAGCTTCTTTTGCCGGTCAGCAGGAGACCTTTCTGAATGTTCGCGGCTATGACAACCTGATCGGTGCCATACACAAGGTTTTTGCATCCCTGTTCAATGACCGGGCCATTGCCTATCGCGTGCACCAGAAATTTGAGCACAGCGAAGTCGCATTATCCGCCGGCATCCAGCATATGGTACGCAGCGACATCGGCGCTTCCGGTGTCGTGTTTACCCTGGATACCGAGTCGGGATTTCGCGATGTTGTCTTTATCACCTCTTCATTCGGCCTCGGCGAGACCGTGGTCCAGGGTGCGGTCAACCCGGACGAGTTCTATGTCTACAAACCGGCGCTGGAAGCCGGCAAAAAAGCGGTGCTGCGAAGAAACCTTGGCGGCAAGGCGATCAAGATGGTCTACGACGAATCCGGCAATGGGGCAACCGTCAAGACTGTCGAAGTACCCGAGGAAGACCGGATGCGCTTTTCGTTGAGCGACGACGATGTCACCGAGTTGGCACGCCAGGCGCTGATCATCGAAAAGCACTATGGCCGCCCCATGGATATCGAATGGGGCAAGGATGGCGATACCGGGCAGCTCTACATGCTGCAAGCGCGGCCTGAAACCGTGCAAAGCCGCTCCGGGCGAACGCTGCAACGATTTACATTGAAGGAAAAATCCGAAATTCTGACCCAGGGGCGCAGTATTGGTCAGCGCATTGGCAGTGGGACCGCGAAGGTCATTGCTGATGTGCGCGAAATGAGCCGTATCCAGCCAGGCGATGTACTGGTTACCGATATGACCGATCCGGACTGGGAGCCGGTCATGAAACGCGCATCGGCGATTGTTACAAACCGCGGTGGCCGAACCTGCCATGCCGCGATTATCGCGCGAGAGCTCGGTGTCCCGGCGGTGGTGGGCTGCAGTGATGCAACCTACGCCATATCTGATAACGCCGAGGTGACCGTTTCCTGCGCAGAGGGCGATACCGGGTTTATCTACGACGGCATACTCGAATATGAGCTAAAACAAATCGAGCTGGATGCGCTGCCCGAGTTGCCGGTCAAGATCATGATGAACGTTGGCAACCCGGATCGCGCATTCGACTTTGCCAGCATTCCACATCGCGGTGTGGGTCTTGCGCGTCTCGAATTCATCATCAACCGCATGATCGGTGTACACCCGAAAGCACTGCTCGAGTACGACAGCCTGGATGAGGATCTGAAGGTATCCATAGACCGGCAGATGGCCGGTTATTCGGGCCCGGTCGAGTTCTATGTCGAAAAACTGACCGAGGGTATTGCAACAATAGCGGCTGCGTTCGCCCCGCAACCGGTCATCGTGCGCTTGTCGGATTTCAAATCGAACGAGTATGCCAACCTGATCGGTGGTTCACGTTATGAACCGCATGAAGAAAACCCGATGCTGGGCTTTCGCGGCGCATCGCGCTATGTCGAAGAAAACTTTCGCCCGTGTTTTGAGCTCGAGTGCCGGGCCTTGCTTCGGGTACGCGGTGACATGGGGCTGGAGAACGTGCAGGTCATGGTGCCGTTTGTACGCACCGTAAAAGAAGCCGAACAGGTAACCGGACTGCTGCGCGATAACGGTCTGGAGCGCGGCAAGGACAACCTGAAACTCATCATGATGTGCGAGCTTCCGACAAACGCGCTTCTGGCGGATCAGTACCTGGAGTATTTCGATGGCATGTCCATAGGCTCAAACGATATGACCCAGTTGACGCTGGGTCTGGATCGGGATTCCGGCATCATCGCGGATTTATTCGATGAGCGTGACGATGCGGTCAAGGCATTGCTGGAAATGGCCATCTCGGCCTGCCGCAAGCGGGGCAAATACATCGGTATCTGCGGTCAGGGTCCGTCGGATCACCCGGATCTGGCCCGCTGGTTGCTGGACCAGGGTATCGAGAGCATCTCCCTCAACCCCGATACCGTCATCGAGACCTGGCTGTTTCTGGCCGGTGAGGAAATCCAGAGCGGATAGGCCAAAGCCCATAGCAGACTGCAATGACTAGAAACCGCTGCCCCAGGAAGAGCGACGCTTCCAGTGGATACGCGGGATAATCAGACCCAGCAGCAAACCAAACAAAAGCACGGCAGAACCGGCAATAAACCAATCGCGATTGCGCCGGTCGCGCAATAAAAGATTTTCCTGCTGTACCTGCTGCATCTGGATATTCAGACCGTTGAGCTGATCGGTCAGCTGTTTGTTTTCAGCATCGATTGCCAGTGTATTGGCGGCTGCACGACGCACGCGTTCCAGCTCGTTGGTCAGTTCCTGGTTGTTCGAATCGAGTTGATTATTGGCCGCGGCTGATTCATTTTTGAGATGATTCAGTTGCTCATTTTCCGCCGAAACCTGTTCAAACCGCGAGGTCAATTCCGTGTGACGGCGTTGCAGTACCGCCAACTGATCGCGCGCCACCGGTTGATTGATCAGAAAGCGCGACAGCACCCAGCCTTCGGTGCCGTTGGGTGTGCGTACGCGCGCGTAACCGGACTCAGCATCTTCTTCCAGCACTTCAACGCTGCTCCCGCTGCGCAGCATGCGCACGATGGCGTTTTGCGTGCTGGTGCCACTGCGCAGGGTCACCTCAAGACGATCGGTTACGTATTTCGTCTGGGCACCGGCGACCGGGCTGATGCACGTCGCGAAAACGACAAGAATCAAACTGGCAATGCGATAACGAGTCATGAATTCAGCACAATAATCAAGTGAATCGATACAGGGTCTGCCATTGTACAGACTCAAACACAGCGGTCCACGCGTATTGCACGTCATCAGCAGTTTGTCGCTGCATGACGACAGATCGCGACAGTTTGAGGCTGTTCAGTCCAACTTACTGTAATTCAGCAGACTTCAGCAGGAGCATCTTTTCGATCTGCATATCGTGCAGGGTGTATTCGATGCCACCGATGCCCAGGCCGGACTGGCGCAGACCGGCAAATGGCATCCAGTCCACGCGAAAGGCCGTATGGTCGTTCACCATGACCGCGCTGGCATTCAGGCGCCGATAAGCCCGCATGGCGAGGTCAATGTCCTGGGTAAATATGGCAGCCTGGAACGCGACATCCAGATCATTTGCCTGCGCGATCGCCTGATCCATGCTGTCACAGGAATAGACACACACGACCGGCCCAAAGACTTCCTGACGGCTGATGGTTGCATCCGCAGGCGGATCCATCAACACGGTCGGCGCATAACAGTTGTTATCCAGACGCTTTCCACCGCAGAGGAGTTTTGCACCGCCTTCGACAGCTTCGTCGACCCATTGCTCGACGCGATCGACTTCGGCCGGTCTGATCAATGGGCCGACATCGGTCTTGTCAGAGTTGGGGTCACCTACAACGAGGTCATTGGCGATTGCAGCAAGACGGTCAGCAAGATCGTCAGCAATACTCTTGTCGGCAAACACTCGCTGTACAGACACACAAACCTGACCGGCATGATAAAAACCGCCTTTTGCAAGCAAGGGTAAAGCCTGATCGAGATCGGCATCCGCGGTAACAATGGCCGGTGCGACACCGCCATGCTCCAGGGCACAGCGCGCGCCGGGTGCAAGTTTGGATCGCAGCATCCAGCCGACCCTGGCGCTGCCGATAAAGGAAAAGAATGCAACGCGTCTGTCGGTGACGAGTTGCTCGGCAACATCGTGATCCGCGGTGAGTACCGGCTGACACCAGTCATCCGGCAAACCGGCCTCGCGCAAGATATCGACAAATCTGAAACAGGACAACGCTGTATCTTCGGCAGGCTTCACAATCGATGGACAACCTGCCGCTACGGCCGGTCCAACCTGGTGCACGATCAGGTTCAACGGATGATTGAACGCGCTGACCGCAACAACAACGCCAATGGGTTCGCGCCGGGTGACCGCCAGCCGGTTGGCCGATGACGCGCCCAGGGCCATGGGTATCTCCCTGCCTGCCTGTGACCGCAGACCTTCGATACACAATTTGACGCCGTCGATGGCGCGTGTCACTTCAACGCGCGAGTCAATCAACGGCTTGCCGCCCTCCGCTGCCGCCGCGGCTGCCAGCTCTTCATGGCGCTGAGCCATGATGTCTGCTGTCCTATCGAGTATGGATATTCGCGTCGCTGCATCCAGCCAGCCATCGCGGTTTTCAAAAAGCGTCTGCGCGGTGGTCAATGCCTGTTCGATGACCGCGGCATCGGCGGTTTGCACCGACCCCAGCTTGCGACCGTCATACGGGGATACGACATCCACAACAGCACTGGACGACGTCGCGCCCGGCACTTTCAGATCATAATGATCGCTCACTGGTATTTCCCCGGCTTTGATTAAAAGTTACAGACCAGACTGCCCAGCGTTTCGGTCAGCTTCATGTTCTCCGAATAATCCACCGGGCAGTCGATGATCACCACGGTATTGTCTTTGATTGCTTGTTCCAGGGTGGGCACCAGTTCCTCTGCACTGTTCACGCGATAACCTTTTGCCCCGAAACTCTCCGCATACTTGACGAAATCAGGATTGTTGAACGCGATGTTGCTGGGTCGACCGAATTCACGCATTTGGTGCCACTCGATCAATCCATACTTGCTGTCATTCCAGATCAGGATGATGACGGGTGTGCCAATGCGTAATGCTGTTTCAATCTCCTGCGAATTCATCAGGAAACCGGCGTCGCCCGTTACGGTAAGTGCAACGCTATCGGGTTTGGCAATCTTTGCAGCGATTGTGCCGGGCACACCAATACCCATGGACGCAAAACCGTTGGATATGATGCAGGTATTGGGCCGCTCGGCCTGGTACATCCGCGCTACCCACATTTTGTGCGCGCCCACATCGCTGATCACGATATCTTCGTCGCCAAGAACCTTGCGCAGATCCCAGATAATCTTTTGCGGTTTTATCGGGAACCCGGTGTCATCGGCATACTCCCTGACCACATCCACGATGGCTTCGCGCAGACCGGATTCGGGTGTACCGCCATGCGGGGTTGCGATATCCGCAATACTGTTCAGTGCACGACCGATGTCACCCACCACGCCGCAGGCAAGAATATAGTGCTCATCCACCTCGGCGGGTGTCTGGTCGATGTGAATGATCTGTTTGTCTTTGTTCGGGTGCCAGTTAGCAGGATGGTATTCCACCATGTCATAGCCGACACAAATGATGACATCGGCCTTGTCAAAGCCCCAGGCAATGTAATCTTTTGCCCCCAGACCAATGGTGCCCAGACTCAACGGGTGAGAATTGGGGATTACACCTTTGGCCATGAAGGTGGTTGCAACCGGGATATCGAGCTTTTCGGCAAATGCGACCAACTCATCCCATGCGTGCGAGCGGATCACGCCATTGCCGGCCATGATCACCGGGAATTTGGCGGCGGATATCAGCTCCGCTGCCTGGCGTATTTTTCTGTCGTGCGGTTTTGGCGTCAATGCGCTTTGCACTTTCAAAGGAGACTTGCCCTCCGCCGCCGGCGCACCCGCAATGTTTTCGGGAAAGTCGATAAAACTGAGTCCCGGTTTTTCTGCCTCCGCGACCTTGAACGCTTTGCGTACAACTTCGGGTATGACTTCCGGCTCGCGAATCTGCGTACTGTATTTCGATATCGGCGCAAACAGATTGACAAGGTCCAGGATCTGGTGGCTTTCCTTGTGCATCCGCGTCGTTGCACCCTGCCCCGCGATGGCCACAACCGGCGCGCGATCCATGTTGGCATCCGCAACTCCGGTAATGAGGTTTGTCGCGCCCGGTCCAAGCGTCGCAAGGCAAACGCCCGCTTTTCCGGTCAGACGTCCATAGACATCCGCCATAAACGCCGCACCCTGCTCATGCCGGGTCAGTACAAACTGGATATCGGAGGACAACAGCGCATCCATGACATCGATGTTTTCCTCACCGGGAATCCCGAAAATATGGGTAACGCCTTCATTCTCGAGGCAGTGCACAAACAGCTCGGCACCGGTGGTGCCCTTTTTCTTATCGCTCATGGATGTCGCCCTTTTGATCTGTTGAGATCGCTTTGATAGACCTAGTCTAGACGCGCAGCATTAGTCCTGCTCGGGAGACCGGGACAAATCAGCCAGATCAGCGCCCGACGCTTCCCAGTTCTGTCCATCAAAGGGGATCAGCACCACAGAATCGATGGTGGATGGGTCCAGGCAGCGGACATTGACGCTATAACCATCCGGGTTGGATCGCGGGACGTAAAAGGACTTGACCCCGCACCTGGAACAAAACAGATGATGTGCGGTTCGCGTATTGAACTGGTAGTCGCTCAGCGTCTCTTCCCCGCTGATCAGACGAAAACGCACGGCAGGCACGATCAGGTGCTGAAAACCCGCCAGACGACACACAGAGCAGTTGCAGTCATGCGCCTCGATATCTTTTGGCGCATCGACTTCGAACCGGACCGCGCCGCAGTGGCAACCACCGGTATGAATCACAGTGTTGACTGACATTTGAGTGCCGCAGACAGGGTTATGGTTGTGGCGGTGATTCTGGCTCGGACACCGTCATGGCCAGCAGCCTGCCGTCGGGGCTCATGGCCAGGCGCTGGATTTTGCCACCGTCGAGCTTGTTTTCCAGATCCGCCACCAGCTGCCACTCTCCTGCTGACATGACATAGCGATACAGTTCCAGACCTTCCGCCATCAACAAATCACCCTGAGGTGTCCAGGTGAAATCCATGCTGCCCATACGACCGGCAGTCAATGGCTGTTCTTTCCAGTCCTCGATATCCATGCGGGTCATTTCGAGTTGCCAGTCACCCTTTTTCATGGCTGCTATCCATTGCTCTTCGTCTTCGAGTTCGTCAAATACCGCCGGCAAGCGGGTGACGACGATCTCATCGGCTACCGGTGACCGGCTGAATGAGCGCCCAACTTTATCGGCCACCTTGTGCGCTTCGTCATAATTGACCCAGCCGATCTGCAAAGAAACCTCTTCTTCAGAATAAGTCAACATTGCGACCCGGTTGCCATCGACCCAGGAGTAATAACCTACGTTTTCCACGTCGGGGAGGATGACCTGCGATGAGCTGCCATCCATGGAAAAATGCCAAAGGCGCTGGGTACCGTCTTCCTCGACACGCACGGTCGAGAATCCATCGCCGGATGGCATCGGCATGGGTGAGAATTCATGCTCGCTGGTGCTGGTAATCTGGCTATGCATACCGCTGGCAAGGTCGTAGTACCAGATATCGCTCTGATATTCATCCCGGATGGAGGAATACAAAATGCCGTCGCCGGATGGCAAAAACTGTGGCTGGTTGTCGTACCCGGGGCGTTTGGTCACGTTGCTGATATCGCCCAGTACCACTTCCGCTCCCGTGGAATCGATCTCAACCAGCCAGATATCCCAGGCCTCGACATTCTTGGCCATGTCGTGAATATCGCCCTTTTCCTCGTCCGTTGATTTGCTGCAGCCGGTGCCCAGCAGGCACGCTGCGATCAGGCAGACTGAAATTCCCTGTCT
>CBDUSC010000066.1:0-8239 GCA_965369735.1 uncultured bacterium | reverse complement strand
CCGTGCCGCCGTAGGCTATGCGCAAAACAGGGATGAGGCCGAGGAACTCATACCCATGCTGGAAAACGCCATACCCGGCCTGCAGTCCTGCGCGATTGCAGAAACCGGATCGGCGCTCGGTGCACATGGCGGACCTGGTTCTTTGATCGTTGGCATACAGGAGTACCAGGCGCCAGACGCAAAGTGAGCCATACCTGCGATAAGTCGAGGCAACCCGGCATCGGTTTTGTGGTCATAATTACCCGTAGGCAACAGGGGAGGAACAGTGCCGGGTCGTTACCTGATCTGCACAATTCTGATTTTCGCGGCGCAGCAATCCCAGGCTGCGGACCCGCATCGTTATACCGTCTCGACCAGCCCCGATCTTGGAACAATATCGGTGCGCGCCTGCTTTGAGTCTCCCGCACCATCCACTCTCGTGGCCGGAGACCGCGCGGCCCGCAAATACTTGCGCAATCCTGTGCGCGAGTACAAAGGTGGCGCCGAGCCACTGACTCTGGGTCGGCGGTCACTGTCATTGTCCGGTGTCACCGCGGGGGACTGCATTCGCTACAAAGTCGATGTGCGAAAAGCCCTGGCTGCGCCCGAAGAAGAACGCGTTGCCCGAATGATCGGCAGCGACATGAGTATACGCGGTGGTGTGTGGTTGTGGCGGCCACGACATGTCAGCGCGGAAAACGATATTGAAATACGATTCGAGTTGCCCGATGGCATGCAGGTGTCCGTCCCCTGGCAATCCGCGAAGAACAAACGTAACCAGACGATATACCGGGTCGGTGGCACACCGATCGATTGGAGCATTCGAACGGCATTCGGTTCTTTTGATATCCAGCACATCGAAATTCCGGGATCGGTACTGCGCATTGCAATCCTCGATGGATCACCACAAGCAGATACCGCCATGATTCGCGGCTGGCTGGAAGAAGCGGCAACCGCGATTACCACCCTGTATGGCCGTTTCCCGGTGCCATCGCCACAAGTCCTGGTACTGCCCTGGGAGCCCGCGGGCGAACCGGTACCATGGGGGCAGGTGCTACGCGGTGGCACCCCATCAACCCTTTTTGTCATCGACCAGCGCAGACCTGCGAAGGAATTCCACGCTGACTGGACCGCTGCCCATGAACTCAGTCATATGTTGTTGCCATACATTCGTCAAAGCGATTCATGGTTGTCAGAGGGTGTAGCAAGTTACTACCAGAACGTATTGCGCGCACGCGCAGGCATGATCAGCGATGACGTGGCATGGAAAAAGCTGCACGCAGGATTCCAGCGCGGCATCAAAGGTACGACAGGCAACGAGACGTTGATCAATACGACAAGGAATATGCGCGAGAACAACAATTACATGCGCGTGTACTGGAGCGGTGCTGCCATGGCTTTACTTGCCGACGTGAAATTGCGCGAACAGACCAATGGTCTTCACTCCATGGACACCGCGTTAAGCGCCTTGCGAGAATGCTGCCTGCCCAGCGATCACTTGTGGAGCGCGCGGGAAGTTTTTACAAAACTCGATAAGCTGACGGGGACGCGCGTATTTGTCGACATATATAATGAGCACGCAAACGGCCGCAGCTTTCCCGATATGAGTGAGGCTTACAAAAAACTGGGTCTTAGCGTGCGCAACAAATCCCTGGCAATCAACAAATCGCAACCGTATGCGGGGGTGCGGGCAGACATCATGAACATGCCCGAACGCGTCGCGCGCATGCGGCAGGAACCCCAAGCCATAACCATCTCTCGATCAAACTGATTTCAGCGCTTGCTGAAGATCGTCGATCAGATCATCGCCATGCTCGAGACCAACGGATAACCGCAAAAGACTTTCCGGGGTACGGCTGTATTTGCCTTCAATTGACTTGCGGTGTTCGATCAGGCTTTCCACACCGCCAAGACTGGTTGCACGGATAAACACCCGGGTTCGCGCAGCAACAGCCATCGCTTCTTCGCGTTCGCCTTTGACGCAAAATGACACGACCGCGCCATAACCGCTCATTTGCTTTGTAGCAAGCCTGAATCCCTTGTGACCTGACAAACCCGGGTAGAACACCTTCTCGACAGCATCATGCGCGACAAGGTAATGCGCAACCAGCAAAGCATTATCAGACTGAGCGCGCATGCGATACGGCAGCGTCGCAACACTGCGCAATATCAGCCAGCAATCAAATGGCGATGGCACCGCGCCGCCCTTTTTCTGAAACTCGACGACGCGCTCAAAAAACTCATTCTCTTTCTCACAAACGATCGCGCCACCTGTCACATCGCTATGCCCGCCCATATATTTTGTTGTGCTGTGCATGACAAAATCGGCGCCAAGCGACAGCGGTTGCTGCAGCACGGGTGTCGCGAATGTGTTATCGCAAATAAGGTAGGCGCTGCGCGAATGAGCAAGGTCGGCAATCTTCGCAATATCGCTGATCCTAAGCGTAGGGTTGGATGGTGTTTCCACCCAGATAAGACGGGTATTCCCCTGGATCGCATCGGACACCGCGTCGATATCACTGGTATCGACCAGCGTGATTGCGGTTCCCCACCGTTCGACCAGGCCCTCCAGTGTTCTCAGGATGCCGTGATAGGCATCGCGGCCGGCAACGATATGACCATCCGGGCCCACCGCATTGAATACAGACAGCGCGGCGCCGGTCCCGGAACCAAAGCAGGCAGCAGCCTTGCCACCCTCCAGCTTGGCAATACAGGTTTCCAGCGAGCGGCGGTTCGGGTTGTCATCGCGCCCGTAATTGAAACCGCGCTGGTAGCCGCCATCGGCATCACGCTGGTATGTTGTCGAAAGATGGATCGGTGGTGCCACCGCACCTGTAGCAGGATCCACATCGCGACCTGCGTGTACCGCAAGCGTTTCAAGATGCTCAACCGGCTTTTTTTTCTTTTTACCCATGTCTTTCAAGCATAGCCCGATCAGGCCGATTCATCGATTAAATCTGCACCTTCATTGCGCGGATTGTTGACTTTTCGACTCACCGGTCTGGCGACCAGCAGATCATCGCGACAGGGCCTGATCATACCAGTCAGTCTGGCGGTGTCCTTATTTCCGGGATCCAGCCATTCCTGGTGTTGCTCACGGGTCAGTATCGTTGGCATGCGCTGATGCAGGGTTTCCATGAACGTGTTTGGAGTCGTCGTCACAATGGTAAATGACTCCAGCGGCTCCTCACCCTTGTCCCAGCGTTCCCACAGACCCGCAAGCGCAATTGGCTTGTCATCCTTGCGCGATATGAAATACGGCCGCTTGATATCACCTTCCTTTTTCCATTCATAAAAACCGCTGGCCGGAATGATGCAACGCCGCTTTTTGAATGCATTTCGAAACGATGGCTTCTCAGCCAGGGTTTCACCCCGCGCATTGATCATGCGCTGGCCGATCGATTTCTTTTTTGCCCAGAACGGCACCAGGCCCCAATAAAGCATGGATACATATCGCCCGCCACCGTCGCCACTTGAGTCGCTACCCCCATCACGAATAACGGGCACAAACTGGGTTGGCGAAATATTGAATCGCGGTTCCATAGGCAGCATCTCCTTGAGCGAAAAGTACTCGCGTACTGCTTCGTCCGGAGAAAAAAATGCAAATCGACCGCACATGAAATCAGTCCCGTATGCCCACGCCCTTGTACAAAAGAAAATTCGCCAATGCGTACAACAAAACTACGAACCCGATGATGATCACATACGCATTACCGATGCCGATATCGGAAACGCCCAGGATTCCATATCGGAACGCATTCACCATATACAGGATCGGGTTGGCCCGCGACACATTTTGCCAAAAATCCGGCAGCAGCGAAATGCTGTAAAAAACACCGCCAAGATAGGTCAGCGGGGTCAAAATAAATGTCGGCACGATGGAGATATCATCAAATTTCGTTGCATAAATCGCATTGATCAGCCCACCGAGCGAAAAAACGATGCTGGTCAGCAATACAATGCTCGCAGTGATCCATGGATGCACAACGTGCAAATCAGTGAAACCGAGCGCGATGAGGGTCACCACGAAACCGACGAGCAAACCACGCAGCATACCGCCGGCCACATGACCAATAATGATCAGCGAGTTTGGCATCGGTGACACCAGCAATTCTTCGATATGCTTGCCAAATTTGGCACCAAAAAACGATGACACCACATTGCCGTAGGAATTGGTGATCACGGACATCATGATCAGACCGGGCGCGATGTACTGCATATAATCGAACCCGCCCATTTCACCAATACGCCGGCCAATCAGGTTGCCGAAAATTATGAAATACAGGGTCATCGTGATCGCGGGCGGTACGATCGTTTGTATCCAGATGCGCAGGATACGCATGAATTCCTTGCGCACGATCGTGTACAAACCGGTCAGGTTTTCCCGGATGCGTGATCCATTGTTGGATGAACCAGCGCTCATTCGGCCTCTCCGACAATCGATGGGACTGTGTCCGCCGGTTCATCGCTGCCGTTTTTTACCAGCCGCATGAACAATTCCTCAAGCCGGTTGGTCTTTGTACGAATACTCTGCACCATAATGCCGCGCTCGCTGAGCTGTGCAAAAAGATCATTCAGGCCGCGCTCCCGGTCGATATCTACTTCCAGGGTGATCGCGTCGCGCATTCGTGATTTAAAACCGATCAGATCGGGCGGCGTGTCAATGCACTCGGCAAGGCTCAACACAAACGTTTCAAGATGAAGTTTGCGCAGCACGCGGTGCATGCTTTCGTTTTCGATGATCAGGCCATGATCGATGATTGCTACGTGGCGGCAAAGACTTTCTGCTTCTTCAAGATAATGCGTCGTCAGGATGATCGTGGTTCCCTCGGCATTGATTTTTTGCAGGAAATTCCACATCGATCGCCGGATCTCGATATCGACGCCAGCGGTGGGTTCATCGAGGATCAGCAGTTTTGGCTCATGCACCAGCGCGCGGGCAATCATCAAACGCCGCTTCATGCCGCCGGACAGTTCTCTCGATATGCTGTCTCGTTTCTCCCAGAGCTTCAGCTCGCGCAGGTATTTCTCGGTACGCTCAATAGCCAGCTTGCGCGGTATCCCGTAATACCCGGCCTGGTTGATGACGATATTGGATACCCTGTCGAACTGATTGAAGTTGATCTCCTGAGGCACCAGCCCGATGCAGGACTTGGCGAGGTCGATATCCTTGTCGATGTCATATCCGAAAACGCTCACCGACCCGGAGGTTTTGTTGACCAGCGAGGTAACAATACCGATAGCCGTTGTTTTGCCTGCACCGTTCGGCCCGAGCAGCGCACAAAAGTCCCCTGCCTCGACATCCATGTCGATACCTTTCAGCGCCTCCACACCGTTGCGGTAGGTCTTTGTCAGTCCTTTTATCGAAAGCGCCTTCATCAATGCCTTATGCTTGTTTGCCGTTCGCAGTTTGGGACGGCATATTCTAGCAACAACAAATATGGCGCATAAGCACCTGGTCCGATTTAATAAGTGATCTCAGGCACTCCCATGATCAGCCTCGACAAAATCAGCTTCGAACAAGCAGTCTCAACACTGTGCAAACGGGATCGGTTGCTCAGAGATGCTGTTCGCCACAACGGTATTCCACCCATGTGGCGCCGGCCGCAGGGCTTTGCGACGCTGGTAAAGATCATTCTCGAGCAGCAGGTATCGCTGGCGTCCGGAGCCGCTGTCTACAACAAGCTCGAGTTGCAGCTTGGCAGTATTACCCCGGAGGGATTCCTGGCACTCAGTGATGCCAATCTGAAAACCTGTGGGTATAGCCGGCAAAAAACCGTTTACTGCAGGAATCTTGCGCAGGCCATTGTCGATCGCGACCTCAATCTCAGATCGCTGGTGCGCAAGGATGATGAAACTGCCCGCGATTGCCTGGTCGCATTGAAAGGTATCGGTCCGTGGACCGCCGACTGTTATTTACTCATGGCGTTGCGCAGGCGCGATATCTGGCCGGTCGGCGATCTTGCGCTGCGCGCAGCGGTACGCAATCTCCACCAACTCGATGACTTGCCAGACGCCGATGCCATGAACAAAATCGCCGGCAAATGGCGACCATACAGATCGGTCGCTGCCCGTATTCTCTGGCATTACTACGTCAGCGCCTGAGCGCAAGGGCTGCCAACAACTGAACGCCTCTTAACTGGGTTGCACGCCGCCGCGCTTGACTGCCGGAGCGGATTGCTGCGATCAATTCCTGCCAGTAAACCCGGTGCGACTCCAGATTGGCATTGGGTAGCTGATGCAGATTTCCGATAGAAGCTTGCAACTGCGCCAGGGGCGTCACAAGCAGGCGCTGGCAAATGCCGTTGCCAAGACCGAGCAACAGCCGTGCTGCCGTCGTATCGATACGCGTCAGGCACCAGCCAAAGGCAAACAGGCTGACTGTCAGTGCCAGATCATCGCCCTGCAAGCCACAACCGGGCGCGGTATCGTTGACCGAGTCCGCAACAGGGTCCGACAAGCAAAACAGCGCAAACGGGCTGTCGGCCATAACAGAGTGTTCCGCCGGGCTCAGACCTGCAAGCAACGCCGACACGGGTTGCTCGCCGCGGTGTGAAAAAGCCTTGAGCCACGCCAGGTTGAGCTCCCTGAGTTCATCAAGCACCCTGGGGCTGCCTGGCAAATCATGCGCGGAAAAGCCTGCTGAAACCCGATGGGGGTTTGGGTTTTTGGATGACAGTCTTGTTGATTTTTGGTCTGTTTTGACCATATTCATCTCTTTCATAATATTATAGTCTATTGTTACCATATATGGAAACTGGAGGACCCCAAAATGCGTGTTACCGACGATCGCTACGCCCGGGAACGGGACCAATTCGAGCTGGCAATGCGAATGATTGGACACGAGGCACGCACCTGCACTATCCGCGACTGCACGTCGTTGTCCGACGACCGGATTCGCAAACTGTATCGAACCTACTTTCGACAGGGCGATCGCCTGACCGTCAGGCGCCGTCGGGGAAAATCGCCGCGTCGCTGTGAGTACTTCGTCAAATCACCGCAAAGACAAATGGAAGCGACAACCCTTGCGTTGCTGTACACGCATTTTGAACTGGTGCAACCAGGAATTGGCGTTCTTAATCACGGGCAATCGACCAGATATTCCCCGAGATTTTCCGTTGGCTTTGGCAAACACTTTTGCGCGGCCTATGAAACCTACGAACAGCTGCATGAACCTGTTTGTATCAGTTTTGAGCATGCCTGGTTTTTGTTGCAGGCGATTGACGCTGGCGACGTATTGGTACTGGCAACTTGCACCCATTGCCAGGGGCCGTTCCTGTATGATGCGCTGGGTTTGAAGCGAAAGCTGTGCCCCTGCTGCCAGGCAGGGTCGTGGCCCGACGGATGTTTATGAGCGATGCCCGATCCCGGCTAAATACATTTTCCGGCCATTATCTGAATCGTTGTGGAGAGTTGCGAACCGACGCGGACGCACTTGCACGCGTCATGGAAGATGCAGACACGCGCTTCGTACTCGTATGCGATCAGACCATACTGATACGCGAGCGCCCGACGCACGGCGCGCATCTTTTGAACGCAAAACAAATCAAGGCCATAGCGCCGGACCCCGTGGCCGAGATTTACCTCGGCGTGTTTGGCGGTCGCAACATATTTGCCCGGGTTATCGGCGGTGATGCGCCGGAAGTCGATACAACGGGCGAAAATGAACAACTGAGGTACGCGGATCTGCGCCTGATCGGGTCCATGTTGCCGGCGGACGATGCATCACTGCTCGCTTACGCCCGCGCGCTGGGGCAGTGGCATTTATCGCATCGCTACTGCAGCCGCTGCGGCGATAGTCTGCTTGTTCGCGAAGCCGGCCATGTACAAATATGCTCAGACAGCACATGCGCGCTACAGCTGTTCCCCAGGGTTGACCCGGCAATTATCGTACTGGCCGCGCATGGAGATCGTGCCCTGCTGGGGCGCGAAGCGAGCTGGCCGAAGGGTCGCTATTCGACGCTGGCCGGTTTTGTCGAACCGGGCGAAAGCCTGGAGGACGCCGTTGCGCGGGAAGTGATGGAGGAAAGCGGAATAGAGGTTGGCCAGATCCGGTATCACTCATCCCAGCCCTGGCCGTTTCCGCAGTCGCTGATGCTCGGATTTTCCGCCACTGCCCTCAGCCACGATATTCAGTTACGCGATGGCGAACTGGAGGAGGCTCTGTGGGTATCGGTGGATGATATTGTCGAGCGCAAAATTGGTCTGCCGACCCCTTTGTCCATCTCATACCGGCTCGTCGAAGACTGGTTTGACGGCG
>CBDUSC010000065.1:0-8255 GCA_965369735.1 uncultured bacterium | reverse complement strand
TTCCATTGTCGATACCAACAGCGATGGTCATATCGATGTAGATGAATTCGTCATCTGGTGGAAGTCCAACTGGTGGGAGTATTGATACTCCTTATATAGCCGCGTCTGTCGTATCGGAATCATCCGCGCTTTGAATTTCGATAAATATTCTCCGCACCTCCGGGTACCGACTTTTGATTTGTCCTTCCAGTCGGTTAACCGTAGTTTCTACGGTCCCCGCATCAACCGAATCCTGAAAATCAATACTGATTGTCAACAGCACATCCGATGGACCCAGGTGCATGGTGCGCAGTTCGTTGATTTGCACAACCGCCGGTTCGTTCACAATGATGCCGCGAATCCCGTCCAGTACTTCAGGTGATGCGGCTTCACCAATCAGAAGTGCTTTGGATTCTATTGCGAGGAATATCGCGGTAGCCGCAAGAATTATACCGATAACAATGGAACCGGCACCGTCAGCGATCTGCCAGTCGTACACATCTGTCAGAAATACAGCGATCAAGGCAACGACCAGACCCAGCATGGCGGCGCTGTCTTCAAAGAGCACTGTAAAAATGGTGTGGTCTTTGCTGTGCCGGACTGCGTCCAGGTAAGATAGATTGCCTCTGCTTTTATTGAACTCGCGATAAGCAACCGTCCAGGAGTAGAGCTCAAACAGTATCGCGGTACCCAGCACGATGTAGTTGATATGCGGGCTGGTCATCGGGTGCGGGTTCAGGATTTTCAGTGTGCCCTCATAGAAGGATACGCCCGCGCCCACACCAAAAATCACAATCGCGACCACGAAGCTCCAAAAATATACCTCCATGCCATAACCGAACGGGTGTTGCTCATCCGCTGGTTGCGTCGACCGTTTGAGCCCGTGCAGCAATAGCACCTGGTTCCCGGTATCGACCATGGAGTGCACGGCTTCACTGAACATTGCCGAGCTGCCTGTATAGGTCGCGGCAAAGAATTTCGTCACCGTTATCGCGCCGTTACCTATCAGTGCCGCATATATGGCTTTTTTTGAATTATGGCTGGACACATTGGCCTCGCATTTTGGGATATCGCGATTATAATTGGGGTATGGCCAACTCTCGACCTTTTATAGACCACCGCGGCTGGTTGCTCTGGCTGGAGCGCTCGTTTTGGTTGGCGGGCATTGCGATGCTTGGATTCTGGGGCTATGCCCGGGCTGATGCCTATTTTCACCAGAAAGCCGGTATCGAATCTTTCGAGGCCACCCTGGTGGCGATGCAGGGCACATCGATTGCGGCATCCAGCAGTGTCAAACCGGGCGCATTGTCCGACGAGGAGCTGCTGCGCGAGCCGGATCCTGATTTTGCCCTGTGGAATCAAAAACGCATCGACGATTACAAAGTGAGCCTGGATCATGATTTTGATTTGCCCGAAGGCCTGCTGGAGATTCCTTCCATTGGTCTCAAAGTGGCAGTGCTTTACGGGACAGATGATCTGACGCTGAACCGCGGTGTCGGGATGATCAAAGGCATGAGCTTTCCTGAAGAGGGTGGCAATGTCGGCATCGCCGGTCACCGCGATGGATTTTTCCGTGGCCTGAAGGACGTCAAGGCGGGAGAACAGATCAAGATGACCACCTTGTCCGGTGTGTATCACTATGAAATCAGCAGTATCGATATCGTAAGCAAGGAAGCGGCCGAGGCGCTGGATGTCAAAGACCGGGGAAAACTGACACTGGTTACCTGTTATCCATTCTATTTCGTCGGCCATGCACCCAAGCGATACCTGGTCAAGGCTTCATTGCAGGAGGTGACCGAACTTTGACCGCCGGTTCCCGGCTATGAAAAAACAGACAAAAAAAAGGGGCCATCAGGCCCCTTTTTCGTGTGCCACATACTCAATCAAAAACGATAGGTCAGACCCACCAGAGCCTGCAGCTGATTATCTTCACTGACAATCGGGCTGTCATCGACTTCATCGCCATATCCCGTGTAGTTGACATGCATCCACAGGGATACCGGGGCCTGGAAATCATAGATGACCGTGCCGCTGATGAAACCATGGACTTCGGAATCGGCTTCATAAAAGGGCCGGCCAGCGGTGGCTTCGCTCGCCTCTACACCAAAGTAATGTGTCAGCAAGTCATCGCTGCGCCAATACGCACCGGCGGTGTAATTGGCAGTCCATGCCCCGTCTTTTGTGCCGTACGATACGGCGACGCGAGCTTCGGAACCATCATATTCATCAGAGACGTCGGCTACCCAATAGGCGCTGATTCCCCATTTGCTGGGCTTGTAGGATCCCTGGATTCCGGCTTCGACCGCGCGGTCGCGATCGCTCATGCCGGTCAGTGCCGAGCTGTCGCCGGACTCGTATTCAAAGTTGTTGACCTTGGCAATAATGTCCAGGTCGAAGTCCTTGTTATCCGGTAACAGGCGGAAACCACCGGTAGCCGCTGCAATAAACCAGCGACGTGAAAATTTGAATACCAGCGGGACAGCTTTCGTTTTTTCATCGCTGTCAAAACCTGTGTATGGCCGGTCGGTATAGAGTACCCCCAGGCCCAGATGCCAGGGGCTTTCTTCGTGTGCGCCGGCGACGTCGGTCGACTGCGCGTTTGCGGTTCCATACGACAATATTCCTGCGAGGGCGATTGCCGTTCCAAAGAGTGTCTTACGCATGATGTACCTCATCCAATTGAGAAAAACTTTTGACCTTACCCCGCAAGAATCCGGCCGTGTATTAACAGGCGCACTAGAACAGAATTTCACCCCGTTTGCAATGACGGAAAGCACCTAATTGATACATTTATTGCATTAATACCACAAATCCTGAATGGTAATAATGCTTAGAAAATCGCGAATTTTGCGTGTAATAATCCTCAATTGTGGCGAAAAAACAACAAGAAAATTGACATAGATCAATTACAGAAACTCCTAAAGAATTTATTTTTTTGTATCGCTTTAAGTTGATTCAAAAACAAGGACAAGGAGGCATTATGAATATCAGGAAAGGCAAATCAGGCTTCATGCGATGGCTGCTTTTGCCGGCAGCCGTGGCGATAAGCTGGCCTGCAGCTTTCGTCGACGCGCAGGAAGTGGCGCAAGGCCCTTTAGAGGAAATCGTAGTAACCGGTTCTCGTATTCGGCAAAGCCCGCTGGATCAAAAGGCGCCGGTTTTAACGATTTCGAAAGAGGATCTAAAGCGCTCAGGTCTGGCCGATGTAGGTACCTACCTGCAAAGGCTTTCCATATCCGGCTCACCGTTGAATACCAAGTTCAACAGTAGCGGTAACTTCGGTTTCCCGCCTGATGGCGGTGGTATTGGTGCAGGTGCGACACAAGTCGATCTGCGTTACCTGGGTTGTAAACGGGTGTTGGTACTCGTCGACGGCATGCGATGGATCAACGGCGCATCGGCGTCGGGTGTTTCATCCTGCGTGGACCTGAACACGATTCCGATGACGATTATCGAACGTATTGAGATTCTCGAAGATGGTGCGTCACCGATCTATGGATCTGACGCGATCACCGGCGTTGTCAATATCATCACCAAGGACGAGTTCGACGGTATCGAGGTTTCTGCCTACGCTGGTGTATTCGATGAAGGTGACGGCAATACCCAGGAATATTCGATCGCGATGGGTAACTCTGACGACGATTCTTCGTCGTTCTTCAGCTTCACCTATTACAACCAGGATAAAGTCAAGGCATCCAATCGTAGCCAGGCAAATTTTCCGAAACCGGGAACGGGTGTGACGCGGGGCAGCTCCGGTACCCCTCAGGGCCGGTTCTTCTTCGAAGACCCGCGTACGGGCATCACCAATGACGTTACGCTAAACAATGGCGTTGTGAATGATGGCAATCCATTGCCAAACTATGATCTGAATAATCCGGGGAGCGGAGATTTTCACGATTTTTCCTGCACCGGAGCCAATGACCCGAATTGTGATCGGTTCAATTTCGCGACGTTCAACTATGTCCTGACACCATCGGAACGCTGGAATATCTACGGCCAGGGTACACGTGCCCTGACTCCGGATATCAACGCCTATCTCCGCGGTTCCTATACGAAACGTCAATCCCAGAATCAGGCGGCGCCGGAACCGATCTTTATTGGATCTGACGCGGGTACCGGTGGACTGCCGGATACCATCAACGTGGATGCCTCAAACCCGTTTAACCCGTTTGGCATCACACTGGACGCCAGTTCGATGGTTTACTTCATCGGCCGCCGCCCACTGGAAGGCGGGCCACGCGTGTTCGATCAGGATGTGAATACCTGGAGCGTAACCGGTGGGTTTGAAGGCGCTTTTTCTGCGCTGGATCGCGAGTTCTTCTGGGATTTCAATGGGAACTGGTCACAGAACGAAGCGGACCAGATCAAGCATGGTGGCTACAACGCCGCCAAGATGCAGCAGGCCCTTGGCCCGGTCGGGTTATGCGTAGCGCCTTGTGTACCGCTGAACCTGTTTGGCGGTCAGGGTGCGATGGGCGAGGGTTCGATCACATCGGCGATGCTCGGCTACATCGGATTTGTACAAAAAGACAAGAGCGAGCAGGAACTGGTTGTTATCTCGGGCAATATCAGCTCCTCGATTGTCGATTTACCGGCTGGTAATCTGGCATTTGCTGCCGGGTTTGAACACCGTGAAGAAGATGGGTTTTTCCAGCCTGATTCAGTGGTCGTTGCCGGCGACAGCATGGGCGTACCATCCTCACCGACCAGCGGTGGATTTGATGTTGACGAGTTCTACGTGGAATTCCGCGCTGACCTGCTGAGTGACCGGCCATTTGCCGACCAGCTCGATATACAGGTTGCAGCTCGCAACTCGGATTACGATACGTTCGGTGATGACACTACTCTGGCATACGGATTGAACTACCGGCCGGTGGAGACATTCCTGATCCGCTACAACTATGCAGAGGGATTCCGGGCGCCGGGGATCGGTGAGTTGTTTGGTTCTGTGTCACGCTTTGACGCAGACCTGTCCGACCCATGCTCCAATCTCAATGCCGTGGCAGATCAGAATGTGGTCAACAACTGTATCGATCAGGGTGTACCGGCCAACGGCAGTTATGTTCAGTTCAACCCGCAGATCTCTGTATCCACGGGTGGTAACTCGCTGCTGAAACCGGAGGAGTCGGATACTACGACGGTCAGCCTCGTCTGGAGCCCGAATGCAGTGGATAACTACGACTGGGTCGATGGGTTCAGTACGGAAGTGCTGTTCTATGACATCGAGCTGGACGACGCTATCCAGGCCGTCGATGCGCAAACCCAGTTGGATCAATGCGCTGCCACCAATGATCCCGCGCTTTGCGGTGGTATTTCACGTACCGGTAGTGGTGTGATCAATGGTTTCTCCAACCAGCTGTCCAACATCGGTGGTATCGATACCAACGGTTATGACATCAACCTGGCATATACCAGCCCCGAGACAAGCTGGGGTACTTTCAAGCTGAGCTGGTTCAATACCTTTGTCGATGAGTTCAAGGAAAAGGGAATCACTGGCTCACGCAAGCTCGAAGGTATAGAGGAAAACGACAGTTCCATACCCGAGTGGAAGTCGACTTTCATTACCGACTGGTATATGGGTGATTTTGGAGCCTCGTGGACGATTCGGCATATCGATGAAGTCACTGAATCTTGCAGCGACTCTTCTGATAATACGGCGAATAGTTTCACCGCGCTGGGCTTGTGTTCCAACCCGAACATGGCTGATGAAACCATGTCGACCAACGATCTCGATGCCACGACCTATCACGATGTCCAGTTTATCTGGCGTCCGCAGAATCTGGTCGAGGGACTCGAGTTCACGGTTGGTATCCAGAACCTGTTCGATGAAGACCCGCCCAAGTGCGTGAGCTGCTCGCTCAATGGTTATGATGCAGCGACGCATGATGCACCGGGTCAATTCGGATATATTCGAGCTGTCATGAGCTTTGAGTAATCCGGATCAGCAGAGCTGATATTGGTCTGCAAACGGAGCGGCCCCGCGAGGGGCCGCTTCTTTTTTGGCTCAAATTGCCGTGACCGTGCTTCGATTGGTTGTCCAAATAATGATCGTCATGGCGAAATTGAGCCTGCAGCAGGGGTCAGTTACAATCTGTCGCCTGCTCAGGAAATATAGAAAGACCGTTACAAACGGCCGGAGAAGAATATGAGATCCCTTTCGATCTGTTTGTTGCTGGCTGCGTGGCTGGCGCCGGGCTTGTCTGCAGCTCAGGACGTAGACGATGTGCTCGCCTCTGGTCAGCGCACTATCCAGATAGCGCAGGCTTCGCAGCAGCGCGTTGACAAGGTTGTAGAGGAGACGCGCAGTCTGGTTGATGAATACCGCAAGGTAATGAAGGAAGTGGATGGCCTGGAGGTCTACAACACCCTTCTTGACCGCCAGGTGCGCAACCAGGAACAGGAGATGGTCAATATTAATGACGCCATCGACCGCGTGACCGTGATCGAACGCCAGATCATGCCATTGATGCTGCGGATGGTGGATGGTCTCGACCAGTTCATTGTTCTCGATATCCCGTTCCTGATGGAGGAGCGTCGCAATCGTGTCGATTTTCTTCGTAATTTAATGGAACGCTCTGATGTGACAGTTTCGGAAAAATTCCGCCGGGTTACCGAAGCATTCCAGATCGAAAACGACTACGGTCGCACGATTGAGTCATATAAAGGCACGCTGGAAATCGACGGCGGTACTCGCGAGGTCGATTTTTTGCGGATTGGGCGGGTATCTCTGATGTATCAAACCGCTGATGGTGCTTTCACGGGTGCCTGGAGCAAGGATTCGGGAGACTTTGAATCGCTGGGTGATAACTACCGCACCCAGGTACGCGAGGGTCTGAAGATGGCCAACCAGGAAATTGCACCTGATCTGTTGCTGCTGCCGGTATCGGCGCCGGAGGCAATACGATGAAATTACATCACATGATTTTTGCGATGATCCTGGCCGCATTCATCCTCCCGGCGCAGGCACAGGACTCGGGCAAGGCAGCCGATCTGGATGCGCTGTTGAAGCAGGTTGAACAAGGACGGACCAGCGACCAGCGCGATTTCCAGCGCCGTGAGCAGGAATTTATAAACGCACGCTCCGAGCAGCGTCGCATTCTCCAGCAGGCCAATGCACGTCGTACCTCTGAAGAAAAACGTAGCGAGCAGCTGGAAACGACCTTCGAAGCAAATGAAATTCGCGTTTCCGATCTCACCGAGCAACTTGACCGCCGCCTGGGGTCTTTGAAAGAACTGTTTGGCATTCTGCAGCAGGTCGCGGGTGACACCAGTGCGTTGTTTGATGCATCCATGACCAGCGTGCAGTTTCCGGATCGCAGTGAATTTCTGCTGGATCTGGCCTCCAAAATGGGTACCAGCTCGCAATTGGCATCGATCGAGGAAATCGAGCGGTTGTGGTTTGAATTGCAGCGCGAGATGACGGAGACAGGTCGAGTAGTCAAGTTCCCGGCCATCGTGATTACGACAGAGGGTGAGCAGATAGAGCGCGAAGTCGTACGGGTCGGTGTGTTCAATATCGTATCTGATGGTGGATATCTGCAATACACGCCCGAGACCGGAAACCTGTCTGAATTATCGCGCCAGCCGCCCCAATCGCGCTTTGTCAACTCAACCAGTGACATCGTAAATGCGAGCGGGGGCATGGTGACTTTTGGCCTGGACCCCACGCGTGGCCAGATTCTTTCGCTGCTGCTGCAGCGCCCCACCTGGAAAGAGCGTATCGATCAGGGCGGAGTTGTCGGTTACATCATCATCGCACTGGGCTTTGTTGCGCTGCTTATTGCGCTTGAGCGCCTGATTGTGCTGATGATGGCGGGCAACAAGGTCAATGCACAACTCAGGAAAGATACAGCCAGCGATGACAATGCGCTTGGCCGCGTCTTGATGTCAGCGGAGAAATATCGCGGCGCGGATCTTGAAACCCTGGAACTCAAACTTGGTGAGGCGATTCTAAAGGAGACACCGGCGCTGAACAGGGCGTTGATGTTCCTGAAAATCATTGCTGTTGTGGCGCCGTTGCTGGGTCTGCTCGGAACCGTTACAGGCATGATCAAAACGTTCCAGGCGATCACGCTGTTCGGTACGGGAGATCCGAAATTGATGGCGGGCGGTATTTCGCAGGCGCTGGTCACTACTGTGCTGGGCCTGAGCGTGGCGATACCCACGGTGTTGTTGCATACACTGGTAACGGGCCGCAGCCGCAGAATCGTGCATGTGCTGCAGGAGCAAAGCGCCGGCATTCTGGCCGAGCACTCTGAGCGGGGCAGTGACGCGGC
>CBDUSC010000064.1:0-8275 GCA_965369735.1 uncultured bacterium | reverse complement strand
CATGAAAAAGCCCTTATAGCAAAAAAAACGAGTTCACAAATCAGCTGCGAACACCGAGAACGATGTCACGATTTCTCAGGTTGTCAAAAATCTCGCGGCCGCCATTGATTACGGCTGCCGGATCCGGGTGGTCGATTTCAGCGGCAATCTCTTCCAGCAGTTGTTTGCCGCTTTTGTCTTTATTGCTCTGAAGACGTTCCATGAGCAGTGCAGTGACTGCATTGATGACAATAAACCCAACCTTGTCGCCGCGATCCCGGTACACGATGATAAAAGTGGGTTCATCGCCGGCGGCATCGGGTTGAAATTCCGGTGACAACCGGTGTACCGGGTAGCTGTATGCCAGGGTCCGCGCCACGGGCGATAGTACTGGAACAGCGCTCATCGGATCGCCATCTTTGTCGACGCCGCTTTCGTCAATATCCGTGTCCTCAACAGACAGCGCGAGTTCAATGTACTCGTAATGCGCCAGCTCCAGCATGAATGGCGGGTCAGCGTCGTTTTGACCGCGCTCATTTTCCAGGAAGGCAATGAATTCTTCGGGGATTTTCAAAAAATACGGAGTATGCGACTGATGTCGTGAGAAATAGTCCCGTATCAACGATTCCCATCTGTCCTTGCCGAGAATCTTGTGAAGCACGGGAAACGTACCGGACAGCAATTTGGACACGTTGCTGAAAAACAGTTCGCGATAAACCGCCATGCGCCGGTCTTCGATTTCCTCCGGCGCGGCGTTGGCATCGGGGTTGCGTATATGCGCAGCAAAATCATACTGCATGCGTTTGAAATCGATGGTCTCAGCCATGACTTGCGACCTTTGGTGTTTTCTCCGACCACTTGTTCTGAAGCGACAAGATGACATCGACTTCGCGCAGCAGATCCGGGATCGGTGGTATATTGAAATCGCGTTCCAGCAAGGTCGGCACTACGCCACAATGATCGTAGGCCTTGTCCAGCAGATCCCATACCGGATCACAGATATCCGCTCCATGGGTATCGATTCTGAGATCTTCTGCTTCCACATAATGACCCGCCACGTGGAAATATGCGACTCGATCAGCAGGCAGCGACCGCAGGAACGCTTCTGCATCGTAGTTGTGATTGATACTGTTGACGTAGATATTATTCACATCGAGGAGAAGATCGCAGTCAGCTTCACCAAGTACTGCGTTGATAAATTCGATCTCATCCATTTCCCTGCCGGGCGCCGCGTAATACGAAACGTTTTCGATTGCGATTCGACGCTCCAGTATGTCCTGTGTCTGGCGTATGCGTTGTGCGACATGGCGAACAGCCTCAGCCGTGAACGGGATCGGCATCAGGTCATACAAGTGACCGCCATCGCTGCAATAACTCAGATGCTCGGAATAAAAACGAATATTGTGCTCATCCAGGAATGACTTGATCTGATTGACGAGCGTTGTATCCAGCGGGTCTGGACCGCCAATCGATAGCGACAAACCGTGCGCCAGGAAGGGGTACGCATCGGTGAAATACCGGAATTTACGACCCAGTGCACCGCCGACGCCGATCCAGTTTTCCGGGGCAACTTCCATAAAGCTGACATTCTCCGGGGGATCATTGCGCAGCTTGTCCATCATGGACCGGCGCAGGCCGATACCGGCGCCTTGTACGGGGTACGTCTTGCTCATCTACTGACCTCTGAATTACCGTGCACAGCACGACCTGCCGGTGGTACCGGTGTCTATCAGTTTAGACCGGTACAGGGTCTATTTTATTACTTTTCGGACCCGTTGCGTGCCTGGCGGTTCCCGGTACGCCGTCGAATACAGTCCAGATACCCGGTTTCATCCGGTAGCCGCCCTTCACGCTGGGCAAGCCATAATGATTCTGCCAGGCACTCCTGGATATCGTGCTCGATGTCATGTGCTGCCCGGCCTCCAGCCTGAAGATCACGCCACAGCGCCGCAATGCCCACCGGGCGGTCGCTGGCCACCTGCTCGCGGATCGCAATATGCAGACCCATGTGGAAAAACGGGTTTGTCTGGCCGTCATCGGGTGAAAAGTCCCTGTCTGCATACGCATCGGGTTCATCCAGAATATGCTGATACTCGGGGTGGTCCAGGATCACCCGGGAGATCACATGTTCCAGCGGTTCCAGGATTTGCCCGGATTTTTGTTTGTCCCACACTTCAAAAAACATATTTCGAATCTGTTGCCGGTCGTTGTGAAAAAACATGATCGGTCGCGGCCTCAGGCGGTTTTGGTTTTTGCTTTGTATTCGCAAAGATCGGCAATTATACAATTCTGGCAATCGGGTTTGCGTGCCTTGCACACATAACGGCCGTGCAGTATCAGCCAGTGGTGCGCATCGCGTTTGAATTCATCCGGCACAAAACGCAAAAGTTTCTTTTCCACTTCGACTACATTTTTGCCCGGTGCAATCGCGGTCCGGTTTGCAAGTCTGAATATATGCGTGTCCACTGCAATCGTGGGGTGCCCGAACGCGGTGTTGAGGATGACATTTGC
This sequence comes from uncultured bacterium, assembly GCA_965369735.1. GTDB lineage: Bacteria > Pseudomonadota > Gammaproteobacteria > Steroidobacterales > CBDUSC01 > CBDUSC01. The sequence continues at coordinate 5,785 of CBDUSC010000064.1, read as the reverse complement.
CGTTTTTCGGCCCACGCCCGGCAGCGCTTCCAGCCCCGCACGGTCATCCGGCACCTGTCCGTCATGCTCGGACAACAATATCCCGCAAGTTTTGATGATGTTGCTGGCTTTGCCGTTGAACAAGCCGATTGTGCGTATGTATTTTTTCAGACCGTCTTCGCCAAGACCCTGGATCGCTTGCGGGGTATTGGCAACTTTGTACAATTTTGTGGTGGCCAGGTTGACACTGACATCCGTGGCCTGCGCCGAAAGAATGACAGCAATCAGTAACTCAAACGGAGTCCGGTATTCCAGCTCGGTTGTGGGTCTTGGGTTGGCCTCGCGCAGACGGCGAAAGATTTCCGTTCGTTTTTCGCGATTCATGCGTAACGATTCAGGCGCTGGATTCGGCGACGACAGCACTTTGCTCTGCGCGGCGCGCATCCAGCGCGTTCTTCGCGGCGATCATCAAGCCAAGACCGATAAAAGCACCGGGTGGTAGTGCGGCCAGCAAAAACCCGGAATCAAGCAGCCTGATTTCGAAATCGCTGAACGCCGGTCCAAACAGCATATCGGCCCCGGTAAACAAACTGCCCTGACCGATCAGCTCGCGAAGACCACCGAGTACGACCAATACTGCCGCAAAACCTGTACCGGTGGAGATACCGTCGATCAACGACGGTACAACCCGGTTGCGCGACGCATATATGCCTGCGCGCACAATAATCGCGCAATTCGTAACGATCAAAGGGACGAAAATTCCAAGCACCTGGTACAGATCAAACAGGTATGCGCTCATCAGCAGTTCGACCACGGTAACCAGCGACGCGATGGTCAGAACAAAAACAGGTATTCGCACTTCCGGCCGGATAAAATCGCGCATGGCGGATATGATCACGTTCGACCCCACCATGACGAATAGTGTAGCGATGCCAAGGCCAAGGCCGTTTATCAGGGTATTGCTGACCGCGAGCAGCGGGCACAGGCCAAGCAACTGAACCAAACCGGAATTGTTGGTCCAAAGCCCGTCGCGAACAATGGCTCGATATTCGCTGCTCATGTGTCGCCGGTCATATCTTGTTGAATGTTTTGTTGCACAAGCTCTGAAAATACCAGATCGCGATTGTCGTCGAAATACTGCAAAGCATTATGCACGGCAATGACGACCGCACGTGGTGTCACGGTTGCGCCGGTAAACTGATCAAAATAACCCCCTTCCTTCTTCACGGTCCATTGCGCGGCTGGCGGGTTCCCGATGCGAAGACCCTCAAATGACAATATCCAGTCGCTTTTTTTGCTATCGATTTTGTCCCCCAGCCCGGGTGTTTCCTTGTGGCTGGAAACGCGTACACCGACCAGACCGCCATCATAGTTGATGGCGATCAGCAGCCCTATGGGTCCGCTGTAACCATTTGGCGCTACCGGTCCAAGAATGGCCGCCACCGGTGAGCCGTTATTGCGTGCCCGATAGACGTTGACGGGGTCCGATGTTCCCAGCAGCTCCTCGTCAATAACGGTTATCAGATCGGTGAACAAGTCGTTGTCATAGCGATCCTGTGGTATCAGCTCATTGAGACCACGCAAAAGGTATTCGCGCTGGTTTTGTACAATGCGATCCCGGGTGACATGGTTGGTAAGGGCGACGACGGTGGTGCCGACCAGCGCAAACAACCCGAGCACCAGGACGGCTTTTGAGCTTGCACCCGGTTTGACTTCAGGACTGTTCGTGGCCATATGTTCTCGGTATCGTACATTTATCGACCAGCGGTACGGCAAGATTCATAAGAAGAACCGCAAACGCAACCCCATCCGGGTAGATACCCCATTTTCGAATGACATAGATAAGAATGCCGATACCCAGGCCATAATAAAACCGGCCCTTGTTCGATGTCGCTGCCGAAACCGGGTCGGTTGCGATAAAAAATGCGCACAAAAACGTGGCACCACCAAACAGGTGAAACGCGGGCGACCCCGATGTGTCGGTGCTGATCATGAAAAACAAAGTGGATGTTGCCAGCACACCAAGAATAACGCCGACCGGGATATGCCAGCGAATAACTTTCTTGTACAAAAGCCAAATGCCGCCGAGCGCGACAAAGTTGTTTATCCACTCCCAGCCGCGACCACCAAAATCGCCATAGATCGGGTTTGTCCGGATCTCGGGGATGATGTGCATCAGCGATAACTGTGTTTTTGTATCATTCAGCGGTGTTGCCTGGCTGATTGCGTCAAAGTCTGCGCCGGCGGGTAACGATCCTGTCAATGTGTACATCAGAGTTTCGCCAAAACCGGGAATAACAAATGCCGGGTCAATACCCCGTGGTGCGATCCAGAATGTCATGTCCTGGGGAAACGCAACCAGCAGCACAACGTAACCGACCATCGCCGGGTTGAACGGGTTGAATCCAAGACCACCATACAAGTGTTTTGCAAATACGATGGCAAAAAAGGCACCTGTTACGGTGATCCACCACGGCGTGAGTGGTGGCAGCGCAAATGCAAGCAACATACCTGTCAGCAGGGCGCTGTAATCGCTGACAAACGGCTGCAGCGCCCGGCCGCGGATGTTTAGCATCACTGCCTCGAACGCGATCGCGGCAGTACACGCGATCAACATATTGATTATGAGGCCGAATCCAAAAAACCAGGTGTATGCGAGTGTAGCGGGCAGCAGCGCAAAAATGACCCGCCGCATGAGCTGGGCAACGCTGTTTGGTGGCATCAAGTGCGGCGCAGCGGCGGTTTTGAACTCCATTAGTCGTCGCTGTCCTCTGGCTTCCCGTTTTCCTTGCTTCGTACCCGCTGCATGAGTTCGTCGATCTGCTCCTTGCCCACTGTACCGGGAATAATATCTTCCAGCGCGCTTACGCTGTCCTTTTCATTCGTGGTCAGCAAGCGTTTTTTTGCTTCCAGCCGTGCCTGATGCTCTTGTTGCTCCCGATCTAGGCGTTGTTCGCGGAATTCATATCTTTGCCGGGCGCTGCTCGCTCTGCGGCGCTCTTCCTGACGGTGCCATATTTCGGACTTGCCATAGCGAAAATATTGCGCAAGCGGTATATGACTGGGGCACACATAATCGCAGCAGCCACATTCGATGCAATCCAGAAGGTTGTAGTCCTGCGCATTATCCATGGCGCCCGCGCGAATATGCCAGTAAAGCTGTTGTGGTAACAGCTGCGCGGGGCAGGCTGTTGCGCAGTCCCCGCAACGTATGCATGGCATTTCAATATCTGCCGAGCGAATGTCCTCGCTGGCAGTCACCAGGATGCAGTTACAGGCTTTGACCACGGGAACCTGGTCCGTGTGCAGCGCAAACCCCATCATCGGGCCACCCATGATCAGGCGATTGGCACTTTCGGTGTAGCCGCCGCATTGCTCGATGACATCCGCGATCAATGTGCCGAAGCGAACTTCAAGGTTGCACGGCTGCGCAACGCCGGTACCCGTAATTGTCACGATTCGCGAGCACAAGGGTTTTGCGTCAATGACTGCGGCTTTGACGGCCGCGGCGGTACCGACATTGTGAACAACATAACCGATATCAGCAGGCAAACCACGGTATGACACTTCTTTTCCGGTCAGCGCCTGTATCAGTTGTCTTTCACCACCGGTCGGGTACTTCGCAGTTATGGTGCTCACGCCAATACGGACATCACCGGCGAGCCGGACCGCATCGAGGAGAATCTCTTTCGTGTCGGGCCTGTCATCTTCGATTGCAATGGTGCAGGCGTTGACCTGCAGGGCATACATCATAATCTGTGCCCCGATAACGATGTCTGCGGCGCGATTTTTGATCAACATGTTGTCGCAACTGATATAGGGTTCGCACTCGGCGCCGTTGAGGATCAGCGATTGCAACTCCTGGCCCGGTTGTGTGGTCAGTTTGACCGAGGTGGGAAAGGTAGCGCCGCCAAGACCGGCAATACCGGCTTCGCGTACCAGTCTGCGGATATCCACAGGGTCGAGATCTCTGAAGTCCTCGACCCCATCGCCGGTATCTATTGCGGTGTCTTTTCCATCGCTCTCGATCACAATGCAGCGTGCCGACAACCCGCCGGGGTGGGGTACAGGCCGGTCCTCGACCGCGACAACGACGCCCGAGGTCGGCGCATGTATGGGCACGCTGATCAATGCGTCGGATTTTGCGATGACCTGGTACCTGTCTACATGGTTACCGGCCTCGACCACAGCTTCGTCGGCATGCCCCAGGTGCTGCAATACGGGTACCACCAGCGTTTTCGGGATCTTCGCCTGCCCCAGAGCAACAGCACAGGACTCATCCTTGTGGGCAGCAAGTGTGATGCCGCCTGTAAAGCTGTAGTTGTGTGTTTGTGCCTGATCCATGTTGGGGTAAATTTCCTAGACGGCTTTTGCAATGTGGTTTGGCGTGTAATCCTGGATTTGCCCAGGCGCGGGCCAGCGCCAATCGGAATTATCTGCCAGCAGCGGGAGCATTTCGATGCAATCGACCGGGCAGGGTGGCAGGCAGAGATCGCAGCCGGTGCATTCGGAGGCGATTACGGTATGCATCTGCTTTGATGCGCCGAGTATTGCATCGACCGGGCAGGCTTTGATGCACAGCGTACAGCCAATGCACAGCGATTCGTCGATCACCGCAACGCTGCGCGGCATTTCGATTCCGTTATCCGGGTTCAGAGGTTTTGGCTCACGCTGCAGCAGATTTGCAATGGCGCTGATAACAGCCACGCCACCGGGCGGGCACTGGTTGATATCAGCCTTTCCGTGGGCAATGGCATCGGCATATGGCCGGCAACCGATATAGCCGCATTGGCCACACTGGGTTTGTGGCAGCAACGCATCGATCTGTTCCGTAACCGGGTGACCCAGTCTTCGGAATCTCCCGGACGCATACCCGAGCAAAAAACCCATAAAAACGGCGAGCCCGACCATTGCGATGATTGCTGTGGCTACCGCTGCCATCTCACGGCGCAGCCAGGCCGGAAAAGCCCATGAATGCGAGTGACATCAGACCAGCGGTAATCAAGGCAATAGCAGCTCCCTTGAACGGAGTCGGCACGTCTGCGACGTCGATGCGCTCGCGTACCGCAGCGAACAATATCATCGCCAGCGCAAAACCGGCTGCGGCGCCAAAGCCGAAAAACAGCGATTCAATAAAACTGTTTGACTCATGGACATTCAGCAACGCCACGCCGAGCACCGCGCAGTTCGTAGTAATCAGTGGCAGATAAATGCCAAGCACCTGATACATCAACGGGTTCGCTTTGTGAACCATCATTTCTGTAAATTGCACAACACCTGCGATGACCAGGATAAAAGAAATGGTCCGCAACCAGCTCAGCCCCAGGGGTTGCAGCAACCAGTGCTCAACGACAAAACTCGCGACCGAGGATAATGTCAGTACGAACATGGTTGCCAACGCCATGCCCACCGCCGTTTCCAGCTTGCGCGATACACCCATGAACGGGCACAGCCCGAGAAACCGGACCAATACGAAATTATTGACCAGTACCGTGGCAATGATAATGAGGATCAGCTCTTTCATGGGAGCAGTGTGAAGCGTCTTATCCTGTTTGCAGATTAGCAATCATTGGCCTCAGCCGTCCATTGCCGATCACGGTGAATTATTCGCGGGACGCTTCTACCATGGCTTTGACATCATTCGGGTCAATACGGGTTGCCAGTGGCTTGTATGTTTTGATTTGCCTGCCCAACAGCGGCCGCCCGGCGTCCCGCCAGGCCAGGCTGTCTTCTGCCAGGAATGCCTCTGCCTGTTCAGCAATAGCTGGAATGACAGGTTTCAGGTATATGAGCAGGACGCGGAACA
>CBDUSC010000063.1:0-8301 GCA_965369735.1 uncultured bacterium | reverse complement strand
TGCGTGATGGGCTGTTGCAGCAACGCCACACGCCAGCGGGACAAAGCGAAGCATTGCTGCGACAGGGCACGGCGACTATTCAGATCATTATGATGGTTCAGGAATCTATTAACAGAGAGTTTGCTGACCGGAGGTATCACCGAATGCGTAAAACTCTGTTGTCTCAGAAAAAATATCCTGCTGCACTGAACAATCTCGGTCTTGCACTGCACGATCACAATCAATATGCCGAAGCAATTGAGTGCTGGAACGCAATCGTGATACTGGATCCACAGGATTTCGATGCCTGGTTCTGGATGGGCCGCGCTTTTCACCACAGCGATCAATATGAGGAAGCCTGCCGTTGCCATGAACACGCAAGGCGGCTGGCGCCCGATAACCCGTATATCTGGCTATGGCTGGGGCACGCCCGGTTTCGCCTGTCTTTTTTTGGATCTGCGGCCCGTGCCTACAAGCAAGCCGTCGAAAACGACAGCAATATGTCCGATGCATGGTTATCGCTGGGCATTGCATTGCGTCGCATCGACAAGCCTGAAGAGGCAACTGCAGCTTTGAAAAAATGTATTGCCCTCGACCCGGATAATTCTGTTGCGGCCAACAACCTCGTTGGCTGTCTGGAGTCGACACCATTGCATCTGGCCGACGACGACTATCGTGACAATTTGCAACTATGTCTGGAACGAGACGACATCGACCCCGACAGACTTCACCATCTTGTCAGCACGTACCTCATGATGGACAGACGCTGGCAGGATCTTTCGCCACCCAACTATTTTTGAAATCTTGCCGGCGCCAGTGCATCACTGTTGACGCCCATTGCAGCCAGATCTGCTGGTATGCCTTCGCCAATGAGCAGCGAACGAGCGCATCGCGCCATGCTCGACGATGTCTGAATGCCGTAACCACCCTGCCCCGCGAGCCAGAAAAACCCATCCAGATTTTTGTCAAAACCGACTACCGGTGTTTGGTCCGCCACAAACGAGCGCAGACCGGCCCAACTATGATCAATCCGCGGTACGTTTATGGTCGTAGCTTGTTCAAAACGCTCCACAGCAATTGCAACATCGATATCCTCGGGATATGCGTCATGTGGTTGCACCGGAGTTTCATCCGCCGGTGACAAAAGAATTTTTCCGGCATCGGCTTTGAAATAGAACCGCTCGTCGATATCGACGATCAGCGGCCACGCAGAAATATCGACCCCTGCCGGTGGATCGAACAAACAGACGGTACGACGCTTCGGTGTCAACCCGACAACATTCGTACCCGACATATGAGCAATTTCGTCGGCCCAGGCACCGGCCGCATTGATCACTATTGGTGCAACATGCTTGCCGGCTGTTGTCACCACCTGCCAGGTGCCGTTTTTTCGACCCATCTTCTGAACGCGGGCGTTACAGACAAGGGCTGCGCCGCCCCTTCGAGCCCCGCGCAAGTATCCTTGCAGCAATTCATTGACATCTATTTCACTGGCACCTGGCTCCCAAACGCAGGCGGAAAGCAGATCTGCGCGTAACACCGGTAGCTTTTGCTTTGCAAAATCAGGCGATTCCCTTGTGACAGCCAGCGGTAACTTGCTGACATTTTCGAAATGTGTATCCAGTGATTCGATTTGAGCCGGGCCGGCAATATAAAGCGCACCGGTCTTGCGCAGCAATGGCTGCTCGCAAAAACCATCCGGCGGATTGCTCAGAAATTCACGACTACCCGCAGTCAACGCACGAATAACCTCGTTACCATAAGCGGCGCTGAAGAATGCCGCTGAGCGGCCAGTAGTGTGATACCCGGGTTGAGACTCGGCTTCAAGTATCGTGACGCTGCCCAGTTCGGACAAAAAATACGCCGCCGATGCGCCAGCGATGCCGGCGCCTACTACAACAAAATCAACCGATGACTGAGGCATCACATTTGGATCAGGATGTGTCGGAATCGAACACTACATTTTTTTTGGGACGCTCATCAACTGTCAGGCAAAAAATATCCGGTCGCGAATAGTGCCCGTCCGTATCCATTGTCAGATGCCCTTCTTCCGCCAGTGAATGATCCAGAGTGGCAACAAGAATATCCTCCTTGTCAAAAACCGGTTCTACCAGGTATTCACCATTGGGTTTGATGATCGCACCGCCGCCGCGCAGATAAAATCCGTTATCCGGCGTACGCATGGATTCCAGAAGCTCGCGAACGGATGGATCGGGTGCAGACATGGAGTCGTACCCTTTCATCACATCGTCATGGGTCAAAAGCAATCCCGCAGCCATAACGAATGTCTGCCCCTCGAACGCATAATGTCTGCTGGCGATCTGGTGCAGTTCCGTGACTGCCGACCACTGGGCAACGTGAATATTTTGTCGTTTTGCATGCATGGTCGCACGCAGCAATGGCGACCAGTGCTCCCAGCAGATCAGACCGGCCAGGCGGCCATACGGCGTATCGACCACTGGCAAAGTGGCTCCATCACCGCTGCCCCATATGAGACGCTCTGTATAGGTTGGCGTAAGCTTACGGTGACACACAAAATCCGGCCTGCGCGGATCAATGTAAATCATTGAATTATAAATAGTATTTCCGCATTTTTCGTGCGCGCCCATCACGATATGCGCGTTGTGTTTGCGGGCCGCCTCGTACAGGGCGCCCAAGGTGGCATCGCCAGAACTCACCGAATTTTCTGCCAGCTGGCGATACAAGGTCTTTGCCGGGGCGTGATTCCATAAGGCGACATCGGGCGCATAGTCCAGCCATACAGGGTAGCCAGGCAGCCAGGACTCCGGGAACGCGATGATACTTGCACCCGAATCTGTTGCCTTGTCAATCAGCTCCAATGCTTTTGCCAGACTGGCTTCGCGATTGAGAAACACAGGTGCGCTTTGAATAATCGCTACCTTTGGGTTTTTATACTGCTGTATCGAGGGCCGTGCCATGACTGTGTATCAAGCATCAACAGACGCACAAAATCAATGTCGGAAATGTGGCCTTCCCTGGCCGACCTTCCGTGATTCGTGAAACTAGTCAGACAAAACAGCTGCGGATGGCGCGTCCATCGAGATGTGACTCAGCAGCCGTTTTGATGCTCGCCAGCTCTTCACTGGAAATGATGCACTGAAAGCCGTCCTCGTTGAGCATCGCCTGCTCATCATCGACTTCGAGTGTCAGATAGTATCTGCCGTTATCCAGCGGTTCGATCATTACTCGCAAAACAAGCCCCCCTCGTTGTGCGGATACGCAGCGTATCTGGGTACAGCTGCGAAGCGGGCGCATCATGTCATAGCACCAATGGTCCCGCCAGCGAAAAACCGGGTAAATCGGCAATTTCAGAATTTTTCTGGCCCCGGCTCAGGATTTTCCTGAACTGCAGATCCACTCAGCCATGGACCCACTCAGCCATGGATCCACTCGGCCATGGATTCACAAGGCGGCGAACCAGGCCGCAGCAATAATTCCAAGAGCCAGCGCGGCCGTGATTTTCTGGACATCCCTGCCAACAGGCAGACGATCGCCCAATACGCCATAGATCGCGCCAATAGCAACACCGCAGCCAAATCCCGCCAGATGCGCACCGATATCCGTGCGCTCGCCGCCGACACCGGTATAGGCCAGCAAGGCCACGCCAGCTATGACCGGTGCCCATCGATACGGCCAGCGCGAATCCGTGCTGCGCCGGCGCCGCCAGACATAGGATGTAAACAAACCCAGCGCACCGAAAATCGCAGTAGATGCACCGGCCGCGGTGTGATCGGGTGAATGCAGCCAGGAATTAAGCACATTGCCGAGCACACCCGACATCAGGATGCTGAACCAGGCCAGACCATTGCCCAGCATCTGCGAGGCAAAAACCCCGAACACCGCACCAAAAACGAGATTGGCACTCAAGTGCCCAATATCCAGGTGCAGGGTCAACGCGGTCACTGTGCGCCACCACTCACCACCCATAATGAGACCGGCGTCGATTTTTCCACGTTGAAACCAGCCCAGACCGCCAACATCGTGAGTCTGTATCCAGCCAATGGCGACCAGCAATGTGACATATACGATGACCCCCGCCACACCATCGCTGATCACCGGCACGGGTTCCGGTGGGCGTTTTGGTTTTAGTGGCGGCTCCGAGTTGTATTCACCCAGCTCGTTGCTGGCACGATCCGAATCCGCCACATCCACCAAAAGCAGAAATTCATGATCGACCGCGTGGATCTCATAATCGATATCAAGCGCATGCAATACCAGCGCCCTTTCGATGCATGCAGCCCGGTTGCGCGAGCGATATACGGCGATTTGTGCCTGCGGGGTTTCCACGTCCATATCCTTTGGGCTGACTGCCCAATATCAAGACCGGACATAGATACTCAAGATTACCCCGATTCCGCGTTTCAGGTCACATATCACACGCTGCGTGTTGCCACTGCCGGGGGCACCGATGCGGCGCGGCGCGCCGGTTCGAACACCGCCAGCGCCGACAATACCCAAAGCGCCAGGATGCCGTATGGCAGGTATCGCCAGTCCAGACGCGGTAGCTCAAAGGATACTTCGAGCCAGTACGCAACCAAAGTCGTCAAAATTATGCCGAGGAATGCTCCTGCGGTCGTGACCAACCAGTTCTCAAGCATGAACTGGCGAATAATGTCGATTCGTTTGGCTCCCAGCGCGCGGCGCGTCCCAATCTGCTTGGTCCGTTGCGTAACATGAAATGAAGCCAGCCCCACGATCACCAGAGCTGTGAGACCTATCAGCAGGGAAATCACAACTGCCAAAATAACAGCCATGCCCTTGTCGCGTCGGTACGAGCGCGCCGCCATTTCTTCCAGCGAGCGTACGTTTTTGACTACTCTTTGCCGATTCGACTCGCCGAGTTTTTGTTCGATCACCGGCATCAGTTCATCGCGCATGCCGGGCTCGACACGAATGATGTACTTGTTGGTGGTATACGCTGGCTTGCCCGGCATGATCACAACATTGCCAAGTTTGTCCCAGGTTACCCAGGAGCCATGCATGTGATCAATGATGCCAACGATGGTTGATGGATCCATGTCGCCCCAGTAAACGGTTTTGCCCAGCGCATCTTCGTCCGGGAACAACTCATCCGCCAGATCCTGGGTCACCAGTACCGATGCCGGTGCTGGTGGATTGCTTGCCGGTAATATGAACTCGACTTCCTCGGGATAAAAATTGCGCCCGCGCGACAGCTCGACACCCAATGACTCGAGCCCGTTCTCGTCCCAGCGATAACGCCCGGTGCTAACACTATTTATTTGTTCATCAGGAACCGTCCGCAAACCGGTACCGGACCCGGAGCCGCTCAACGGTACGTGGTTCGAAATCGTCGCGGTTACTACACCCGGTATCGATTTGATCAGATCAAGATCATTGGTAATGCTGTCAACTACGTTGAAGTTTTCACCAAACCCGCGCACATAGGTAGTGATGACATTGTCCACATCCATGCCGGAATCGCGATTCATTGTTTCGACACGCTGGGCGATGATGTACAGCGAGTTGATGACGATCGCAAGCGTCACTGCTATTTGCAGCGCTACGAGTATCGCGCCGGTTTTGTTGCGCATCAGCGATGAAATCATTGGTCTAAAACCCATTTCGATACCCCTATTGAGTTTTTAGCTGTGTTGCCGGCGGTATGCGGCACACACGCCAGGCCGGATAAAGACCCGCGATCATGGCACTGCTTATCGAAATCGCGATTGCAGACAACACCATGACCCAGTCCATGTTTACCAGGCCATCTGGTGCGTCATACAGGTATTCGATTCCCTGCAGGCCGACGCCGGCAAGAAGCAAACCGATAAGGCCACCGGTAAATCCGATCACGCTGACTTCTACAATCTGCTGCTTGAAAATAATCTTGCGGCTGGCGCCAAGGGCGCGGCGCAGGCTGGTCTCAGCAGTTTTGCCGACAAATTTTGTCAGCAACAATGCGATCGTGCTGAGCAGACACACGATCAAAAACAGAAAGGACAAACCGACAAGAACCTTTGCATCGGTCATAACAACTTCGTGGTAATCCATCCACTCCATGACATTGTGTATCCGGTTGTTGAGCGGTCGCTCAAACCGGCCAAGTTTCTTTTGTTCACTCACATAGGCATCGAGATGCGAGACATACTCATCGCGATCGCGGGCGCTATCGAGTTCGGTGAAATACTGCACCCAAACTACTTCAGAATTCAGCCATTGTTCGAACGACGTAATGTCTTCAGCTTTCCAGCCCCAGTCGCTGCCAGCCGATCTCAGCTCCAGTACCCGCGTCAGGTTGTACGGGATGAATATCTCGTTGATGTCCTGGAATGCGCCATTGATGGGGTCATAAAATCGTGGCGTGGGCGCCCACTCGTCTATCACACCAACCACCTGGAAACGCATACCCTGCATGGTCAGCCAGTTACCAACGCTGTCTTCGCCGCCAAACAACCGTTCGTTTAGCTCCTTGGTCAGTACGACCACGGGTTCAGCAGCGTCATCTGCTGACTTGTCCCAGCCACCGCCGTAGATAAACGGCACATTGAACATGGAAAAGAAGTCACCGAACGTGACTCGCGCCCCGGACTCAAACGGTAGTTCATCTTCATTGACTGGTTCAATGATCAGGCTTGACTCGAACATCGCGGTTTGCCGCTTGCCCTGACTGAGGGCAATCAGACGCTCGGCGTCATGATAGGTCACCTGGTGTGGCGGCCGCTCCGGGCGGTCATCATCAAATGGACGGATCGGGTTCCAGCTATCCATGGTGACGGCAAACAGCACATCGCTTTTTTCCGGGATCGGGTTGCTGTTCATCAGGTAATACACGGTCAGCGTGGTCATACTGACGCCGATACCGACTGCAATGGCGGCTACCATCAGGGCTGTCATGATCGGGTTGCGCCGCATACTTTTCAGCGCAAGCTTTACGTTATAAGTAATCATTATTAATGAGTCCTGCTCAGATTTGGGCGGCCAACGGTTCCTGAACGGGTGCTTGAGCGGCGTGCGGTGGTTGCTCTATGAGCTGCACGTTTTCTTCGGCGGCAACGCGGCCATCGATCAGGTGAATATTTCTTTGCGCGCGGTTTGCCAGATCCGGGTCGTGGGTCACCATGACGATGGTAGTTCCGCCAGCATGAATCTGTTCCAGCATATCCATCACCTGGTGGGCCATGGCGGTATCGAGGTTACCGGTCGGTTCATCCGCCAGAAGTACCCGCGGGTCACCAGCCAGTGCCCGGGCTATTGCAACGCGTTGTTGCTGGCCGCCAGACAACTGGGCCGGAATATGCTTCATACGCGATGCAAGCCCAACTGTTTCGAGCGCATGTTCAATACGCTGTTTGCGCTCACCGGCGGACATGCGACGATAGCGCAATGGCACATCGACGTTATCAAACAGGTTCAGATCCGGTATCAGGTTAAAACTTTGAAAAATAAACCCGATTTTTTCATTGCGATACTCGGATCTGGCGTCGTCGCCAAGGCGGCTGACATCCGCGCCATCCAGCATATAGCTGCCATGCTCAAATGACTCGAGCAGCCCTACAATATTGAGAAACGTGGTCTTTCCCGATCCTGATGGCCCCGTCACGGCGACGAATTCGCCCTCCGCAACTGACAGGCTCAGCTCGCGCAGCGCATGGGTTTCAACCAGTTCCGTCCGGTAAATCTTCTGGATATGGGTCATTTGAAGCATGAATACTTCTCCGTCATTGAGATACTTGAAAACCACCGGTTGGATGCGGGCAGCGATAAAAGGGTTTGAACTGGTAAAATGCTGCCATGTCAGGTGAAAAACCCGTTATCAGGGCGGCCGGGAGCCGCAATACCATGAGTGCAGCCGATGGCGCTCCTGGCAGTCTGGACGTTGCCGTGCAGCGCCTGGCACCGGGCACAGATGCGTCGTGCCCGGCGGTCGATGACCAGGTCGCCATAGAAGAGCCGCTGGAGATTCGACTGGTTTACTGGACCGAATCCGGGCCCCTGCAAAAAAGCGTTTCAATAACGATGCGCACTCCGGGTAACGACGTGGAGCTGGCCATCGGGTTTTTGTTCACCGAAGGCATTATTCATGGCTTCGACGATATCGATGATGCCGAGCACTGTGGACCACCCGCACCGCAGACCGGTCTGCGCACTATCGTAAAAATCGTTTTGAAATCGAACGTAGCTACCGATCTGGACCGGCTCGAAAGACACTTTTATACCTCGTCGAGCTGCGGTGTGTGCGGCAAGGCATCGCTGGATGCACTCTCAATACATAGTCATTTCGAAGTCAATGGCGATAATCTGAAAAGACCGGCCGATCTGCTTTATGCATTGCCGGAACAA